>JACDEP010000114.1 GCA_013816325.1 Methylotenera sp. | reverse complement strand
CAATACGTAGTTAGTGACGTTCTTCGCATCTTCCTGGGTACCGACTGCTGCAATCATTGGTGGCATGACGCCGTGACGGCCCAATGTGATTGTCTGCTCGATTTTTTCCGGGCTGCCACCATGAATCCAATCATGGTCGGTGAGGTTAGGAAAGCCTTTGCTGCCATGCGCATCAGAACCATGACACATCGAGCAGTTGTTCATGAACAATCGCTCGCCAATCGCCGTGGCTTTTGGTTCTTTAGCCACATCTTCTATTTTCATTACAGCAAATTTGGCATACACCGGCGCAATCTGCTTTTTGGACTCGGCAACTTCTTGCTCATATTGCTTGATGCTGGTCCAGCCTGCGGTGCCTTTATAAATACCTAAACCCGGATACAGGACCAAATAAACGATACCGAAAATACAGGTAATGATGAATAACCACATCCACCATCTAGGTAATGGGTTATTCATTTCCACGATGTCTTCATCGAACACGTGGCCGGTGGTATTGTCATCACCCATTTTCTGTACTTTGCTAGTCATCAATAGCAAAGCCAAGCAGCCGAAAATACCGCCGATTACGATGAATGAAATAAAATACGACCAAAAGTCGCTGGTAAAGTCACTCATTATTCTTCTCCCTCAAACGGCAATTTTGCCGCTTCATCAAAATCATTCTTGTTGCGTTTAGACCAAGCCCATATCCAGATGCCAATGAATGTCACAAAGGCGGAGAGCGTGGCAATGATACGTAAATCTGTAATGTCCATAGAAATGTCCACGGTGTTTCCTATTTCAGCGTTGTACCCAGAATTTGCAAGTAAGCAATCAAGGCTTCCATTTCGGTTTTGTCGTACACGTCATCCACTGATTGCTTGATTTCAGCTTCTGTATAGGGCACGCCCACTTTGGTCAAAGCACGCATATGCACCGGCATACTCATGGCATCTACCTTATTTTCATTCAACCATGGATAAGCCGGCATCACAGATTCCGGCACCAAGTCACGTGGGTTGGTCAGGTGAATACGGTGCCATTCGTCACTGTATTTCTTACCGACGCGATGCAAGTCCGGTCCGGTACGTTTGCTGCCCCATTGAAAAGGATGGTCATACACAAACTCACCGGCGACTGAGTAATGGCCGTAACGCAATGTCTCTGCCTTGAACGGACGTATCATCTGCGAGTGACAGTTGTAGCAGCCTTCACGTATGTAAATGTCGCGCCCGGCCAATTGCAGCGGGTTATATGGTTTTAGGCCGGTAATCGGCTGAGTGGTGGATTTTTGGAAGAATAGCGGAACGATTTCCACCAGCCCGCCAAATGAAACCACACACAAAATCAACACCACCATCAAGAAACTATTAGTCTCGATAGATTCGTGTGAAAAGCCTTCTTTGCCCTGCTTGTTATCTTTTTCTATGCTCATTTTCGTTCTCTTATGCATGTGCCAAAGTTGATGAATGGCTAGGGATTGCAGCACGAGCCGGTTGACCCAAAGATCTCGTTTTCAATACGTTCCATAACATGATGACCATGCCGCTTAAATACAGCAGACCGCCCAGCATACGGATGATATAAAACGGATGCGTAGCTTTCACTGCCTCTACAAAGGTATAGGTCAGCGTGCCATCATCATTCATGGCGCGCCACATCAAACCCTCAGTCACACCGGAAATCCACATCGCAGTGATGTACAACACGATGCCTATAGTGGCTACCCAGAAGTGAATCTCAATGGCTTTTTTGCTGTACATCTGTTTTTGGCCATATAAACGTGGGATCAAGTAGTAGATCGCACCCATAGTGATGAAGCCTACCCAGCCAAGCGCGCCTGAGTGCACGTGGCCAATGGTCCAATCTGTGTAATGTGAAAGCGCGTTAACGGTTTTGATCGCCATCATCGGGCCTTCAAAAGTACTCATGCCGTAGAAGGATAATGCAACAATCAGGAAGCGTAAGATTGGGTCATCACGCAGTTTGTGCCATGCGCCTGACATGGTCATCATGCCGTTAATCATGCCGCCCCAGCTAGGTGCCAACAAGATAAGGGATAAGACCATGCCTACTGATTGTGTCCAGTCTGGCAAGGCGGTGTAGTGCAAGTGATGCGAACCTGCCCACATATAGGTGAAAATCAAGCCCCAGAAGTGCACGATAGACAAGCGATATGAGTAGATTGGACGTTCAGCTTGTTTGGGGATGAAGTAGTACATCATGCCCAGGAAACCAGCCGTCAAAAAGAAACCGACGGCGTTATGGCCGTACCACCATTGAATCATGGCGTCTTGCACGCCAGCGTAGGCCGAATATGACTTCATCCAGCCAGCAGGTACTTCCATGCTGTTCACAATGTGTAGGATCGCTACCACGATGATGAACGCACCGTAGAACCAGTTGGCTACGTAGATATGCTTAACTTTACGCGCTGCAATCGTACCAAAGAACACTGTCGCGTACATGAGCCAGACAATCAAAAGCAATACATCGATAGGCCATTCAAGTTCAGCATACTCTTTGCCCGACGTATAACCCATAGGCAAGGAGATGATTGCAGCAGCAATGACCGCCTGATAGCCCCAAAAGACATAGCGCGACAAAAGTGAAAACTTGAGTTTAGTTTGGCAAGTACGCTGCACCACGTAGAAGGAAGTGCCGAACAGGGCGCAACCACCAAAAGCGAAAATCACCAGGTTAGTATGCAGTGGACGTAAACGACCAAAGCTAGTCCATGAGATTCCTAGATTAAGCTCCGGAAAAGCAAGCTGCGAGGCAATGATTACGCCCATCAACATACCGACGACTCCCCAAACTACGGCCATCACGGTAAAGTTCCTGACTGCGTAATCATCATAAAAAGTTTGTACTGTGTTATTAGCACTCATGACTTCGGTCCTTAATTGATACTAAAAATATTGACGATTTGAATTCAAAAATTCGATGCTGCATTTCGTAATTCCCCCATCCTTAATAAATTTATTAAAATCTTCATTGGTCTTCTTCCATTATCCGTTTGCTTTCTTCTTCTATATCTTCAAACTGACCTTGGTATATCGCCCACCACAAACCTGCCAGCACGACGATGGCCATCACTACAGATAGTGGGATGAGGATGAATAAAATGTCCATTACACAGTCCTGGTTTTCATTGGTTCATTGGTTCAATGGTTCGATAGAAAACTGCGTTAAACGTAGTGCGTTAAGCACCACCACAATAGAGCTGGCCGCCATGCCTAAGCCAGCTAGCCATGGCGAAAGCACACCTATAAACGCTAGTGGAATACACACCAGGTTGTAAACGATTGCCCAAGCGATGTTCTGCATGATGACCTGCATGGTTTTTTTGGCGTGGCGTATGAGGTGTGGAATAAGGCTGATGTCCCCGTTCAGTAAAATGTAATCAGCATGTGCTTGGCTGAGCGGCACGCCTTTACCCATGGCGATAGAAACGTGCGCGCTGGCCAAAATCGGACCATCATTTAGGCCATCGCCCACCATCAACACTTTTTTGCCATCCTGCTTTAAAGCCTGCAACCGTGATAATTTGTCTTGCGGACTGCAAGCTGCTTGAAAAGTGCTGATGCCTATCGCTTTCGCGATATTTTCTACGATTTGTAATTGGTCGCCAGATAGCAGTTCAACGCCGAGGTTTAAGTCTTTAAGTTGCTCAATAGTCTGTGCTGCATAGGCCTTAAGACTTTCTTGTAGGGTAAAATTCGCTAGCCAACCATGCGTATCCGCAAGGTAAACTTGCTGGGTAGAAGTATCAGTAATGGCTAAACCGCAGAATTTTGCAGATCCCAGTTTTACAACATTATTATTAGAAAGTAGCGTTGCGCTGATGCCGGCGCCAATCTCTTCGTTTACATTCGTTATAATGATTTTTTGTGAACCTGTGTTGGGCGAGCCGTGAGCCGTGAGCGCCCTTGAGATTGGATGCATGGAATGCTGGGCAAGGGCTTGAGCAATCGCTAGGGCATCAGCTTCGGCAAAACCTTCTCTCCACTGGATGGTAGTCAGTTGGATATCGTCATGGGTCAGCGTGCCGGTTTTATCGAAAATCACGGTGTCGATATTGGCAATGCTTTCAATGGCCTGCAGACGGCTGATGAGGATGCCGCGCTTTACAAAGGCGCTAGCAGTGGCCAGCATAGCAGCCGGAGTTGCCAGCGATAACGCACATGGGCAGGTGACTATCAGTACCGCAGCCGCTGTCATCAAGGCATGACCGTGGTCGACATTCCATAGCAATGCCGCCGCTAGTGCAGCGCTTAGTATGGCAAATAGTAAGAAAGGCCGTGCAATACGATCGGCAATTTGTGAAAACCGTGGTTTTTCAATGGAGGCTTGGTTAATTAAGTTGACGATTTGGCCATATTGGGTTGCTTCACCTAAGGTCTCAATCTGCATGTGTACCGTATTGCGAAGGTTGTAGCTACCGGCAATCACATGGTCATTGAATTTTTTAGAGATTGCCGTTGCTTCACCAGTCAGTAGCGATTCATCAACCGAGGTATTGCCTAAGACCAAGTGACCGTCCGCAGGGAATGCTTCACCCAAATGTACACGGACGGTATCGCCAACCTTTAGCTGTCGATTCAACACACGCGAGACATTCCCATCGCTGTTCAAGCGTTCTATGCTTTCAGGTATACGGCTAACGAGGTTTTCCAATGCGCCGAGGGTCTTATTATGAAGTTTTGCCTCAATCAGGCGGGCAGATAATAAGAAGAACACAAACATGGTCAGTGAATCAAAATACACCGTGTTACCCCACCAGCCGTTTGATTCGAATGTGGCGGCTGTGCTGACACTAAAGGTAATCGCAATACCGAGCGTTACTGGCAAGTCCATGCTGACTTGCAAGGATTTCAGGTCACGGAATGCTTGACCAAAAAAAGTGCTGCTGGAGAATAAGATGACTGGCAAGCTTAATAACCATGATGCCCAATTGAGCAAGTGGCGTGCTTCATCCGTCATATCCCCGGCATGGATAAAATAACTAGGAGTCGCGTACATCATGACTTGCATCATGCAGAAGCCAGCGACCATCCAGCGCCAGAAAGCCGTGCGCTGTTTCTTTATAGCGGCAAATTCATTTTTACGGTGCGATGCAGGAGTAGCGGTGTAACCCAGCGCATGAATGGTATCTATTATTTTTGATGGGCGGGTTTTGGCTGATGACCATACGACTACTACACGGCTTTTAGACATGCTGACCCGTGCGCTGGTAACCCCGGTTTGCGCCAGCAAGGCTTGCTCAATGATATTGGAACAGGCAGCACAGCGCAGGCCATCTAGCAATAAGCTGGATTGCACGAGTGGCTCGCTGGCATTGGTCACCGATTGGCTAAAATTTTGCCATTGTTCTTCCGTATCCAGAATCGTCCACGACTTTGCAGCCGTGGAGGTTCCAGATGTGGCCGCATGCGTAGTGGTGTAAGCGTTAGCTAACAACCTAACTCCATATCAATAAAAAGATGCTCGATTATTCATATGCTTAGTGCAAAGACTTTAGCCAAGAGGTAGCGGATACTGAAATGCTTACCGAAGCTATTTAGCCAGCTATATATGCAATAAGGATATGCCGGAGGCGACAAATACCTTGATTTGACGCCAACATATTACAAATCAGTTTTTTGAGCTGATGAGTACTAGCTTAGGAAAGTAGGAGGAGCGCGGGAACTAGGGGGATTGCTATGGAAGTACGACAGGGGATGATGATAGAACAATTCAGCGTAGTGGCTAGATAAGTCAGTTACATTGAAGTTGTAGTGAACGATACTAATAATACTGTATGAACCGGCATGCTGGTCACAGTATCCACATGCAGCAGTTTTAGATTCACCATTCCTGCTGTTGGGCAATGTATCGGTAAGCTTGAGATTGGTTTTAGCTGTCAGGAAGTCGGCCGGGATGAATCTATCGCCAGTAGAACTGCAGACCTTGATCATGCCTGCAGGCACATTTTCGGGGGACATAGCGTGCGAAATAGTGGGAGCAAGAGCGCTCAATAACACCGAGGCGCAAGCAACTAATGCAACTAAGCGCTGCTGCAGCCAACGGTTATTTCGCATAAAGTACATAGGCGGCCATTCTATTCCCCCAAATATCACATATCAATTAAAAAAGAGTTAACAAATTGTAAAAGTTTTGTAATAAAGATGTGTTTGCACTAACGTTGCAAAATCGTCAAATAGCCCCACATCACTATCATTGATAATTCAGGAGCATAAGATGCGCTTTGATAAACTTACAACAAAGTTTCAGCAGGCATTGAATGATGCACAAAGCATTGCAGTAGCCAGCGATAGCCCAACCATAGAGGCTTTGCATCTTCTTACTGCCTTGCTAAACCAGCAAGATGGCGGTACAGCGTCTTTATTAGCACATGCTGGTGTACATTTGGCGCCGCTTAAGACCGGACTAAACAATGCCATTGAATCTTTACCTAAAACCACTGATAGCTCAGGCGAGGTTTCGGTTTCGCGTGACCTCAATAACCTACTCAATGTGACAGATAAATTAGCTTTAAAACGTGGTGATAGTTTTATTGCGAGCGAGATGCTCTTGCTTGCATTAGCAGAAGACAAAGGACCTGTGGGTAGGCTGCTAAAAGCCCATGGTTTATCCAAGCTAGCACTGGAGCAGGCGATTGATGCTGTGCGCGGCGGTGATCAGGTCAACGACTCAGACTCAGAATCTAATCGAGAAGCGCTGAAAAAATATACGGTAGATTTAACCGAGCTTGCCAGACGCGGCAAGTTAGACCCTGTAATTGGTCGTGACGACGAGATTCGCCGTGCGATTCAGGTATTGCAGCGCCGTACCAAAAATAATCCTGTGCTGATAGGTGAGCCAGGCGTGGGTAAAACAGCAATTGTGGAAGGCTTGGCGCAGCGTATCGTCAATGGTGAAGTGCCAGAATCACTAAAAGGTAAAAAGGTATTGTCCTTGGATATGGCCGCTTTACTTGCTGGCGCGAAATATCGTGGTGAGTTTGAAGAGCGCCTGAAATCTGTACTGAAAGAGTTAGCGCAAGATGAAGGCCAGACTATCGTATTCATTGATGAGATTCATACCATGGTCGGCGCGGGTAAAACTGAAGGTGCG
>JACDEP010000220.1 GCA_013816325.1 Methylotenera sp. | reverse complement strand
CTTATGCCATGATGCTAGCGGGGTTAGCTATGATCGGTTTTGTAACAAGAGCTCGTCGATCCACTTGATTGCTTATTTACGAAAAAAGCCAGCTGTGAAGCTGGCTTTTTCTTACATAATTGCACTAGTTCGGACTAGAACGGAATGTCGTCTTCAAAATCGTCAAAGTTAGAACCACCCGCTGCTGGAGCGGCTTTAGCCGGTGCATTTGCTTGTTTTGCCGCTGCCTGACTGTAAGCGCTATCATCGCCGCCACTGCTCTGGTCCATACCACCATCATAACTCGCGTTAGAACCACCCTCACGTCCGCCGAGCATTTGCATCTGGTCGGCAATAATCTCGGTAGTATAACGATCCTGACCTTCTTTGGTTTGCCATTTACGCGTCTGTAAGCGGCCTTCTACATATACTGGGCGGCCTTTTTTAAGGTATTCACCGGCAATTTCAGCTAATTTGCGATACATCACGATATTGTGCCATTCGGTGCGTTCTTGCTTAGCGCCGGCTTTATCTTTCCAGCTATCAGTCGTGGCGATGCTGAAATTACATACTGCTTCACCGTTAGGCATGTAACGCACTTCAGGATCACGTCCTAAATTACCCACTAGTATCACTTTATTCACTGATGCCATTTTTTATCCCTTCAACAATTTAATCACTTGGGTATCATCCCAATCTTGCAGTTTATCTATTTTCAATATCACCGTGCGCTCTTGTGGTAAGACTACAGCTTCTATTACTCCCTGCATCTTTGCCAGCTTGCTCCTAAGCACTGCGGAGCTTTTTGCCGTAAGTTCATTAGCCGCTTCATTCATGCTGTACATTTTAGTTCTTACAGCAGGAGGTGACTGCATGGAATATGCTAGCACTAACCATGCAAACATCATAATGCTACAAAAGATAAACACGCTAGAAAAACCATACGCGTGCGACAAATAACCCCCCAGTGCGCCACCCACAAAAATGCCGAGTGACTGAGCGGTATTATAAACGCCAATTGCTGTGCCTTTTGAGGCAGCAGGAGCAATTTTACTGATGATAGAAGGTAATGACGCTTCCAGCACATTGAATGCAATAAAGTACATAGTGAGTGAAACGACAATACCCCAGAAATGCTGGATAGAGGCAGCAAACATCAATTGCGCGGCAAACATCATACCGATTGCGCTGACAAAAACTAGCTTAATCTTAGATTGCTTTTCTGCATATATGATCGCCGGCACCATCAGGACGAAAGACAAAAGCAACACAGGTAGGTAGATATGCCAATGCTGATTTTCATGCAACCCACTGGATTTTATAATAGCAAAAGGCACGACCACGAACATTGCCATTTGTGCAGCGTGTAAAGCGAAAATGCCATAATTCAAGCGTAATAATTGCGCGTTTTTCAACACATCTTTAAGCTTGGCCGGGGCTGCACTTGCATCTGAATGATAATGACTGTGCACTGGGTCTGGTACTACAAACTTCACCACTGCAATCGCGGCAAGCGTCAAGATTGCCGTCATGGCAAATATGCCCGGCACGCCTATCCATTGATTCAATATCGGGCCCGCTACTAGCGAAAATGCAAAAGCCACTCCTATAGTGCCGCCAATAGTGGCCATCGCTTTAGTGCGGTTTTCATCGCGGGTAAGGTCAGCGACTAATGCAGTGACTACGGCAGACACGGCTCCAGCACCTTGTATCGCACGACCTATGATAATGGTTTCGATATTGATAGCGAGTGCCGCCACCATACTGCCAATCGCAAAAATTGCTAGGCCGACATAAATTACCGGCTTGCGGCCGAATCTGTCTGAAGCCATACCAAACGGTAATTGGAACATCGCCTGCGTAAGCCCATAAGCACCTAATGCCAAACCTATCATCAGGCTCGTGGGTTGCTCGGGCAGAGTGGATGCGTAAATCGCAAAAATGGGCAAAATCAGGAACATACCCAGCATACGCAGGCCATATATAGAAGCTAAACTAATGGTCGCGCGAACTTCAATTGGAGACATTGTTCCAGAAGGAACTTCGTTGATAAGTGTTATCAGAGGATTGACTTGATTAGTATGACTATTACGTAAAGACATGAAAAATAATTGAGCTAAAAGCGTAAAAGTAGGTATATTAGCAGGTTGCCCAAATTTTCGTAAAAGCATTATGGATTTCATCAAAATACGCGGTGCGCGCACGCACAACCTAAAAAATATTTCGCTGGATTTGCCACGAAACCAATTGATAGTGATTACAGGCTTATCCGGTTCCGGTAAGTCTTCGCTTGCCTTCGACACTTTGTATGCAGAGGGTCAGCGCCGCTACGTAGAGTCACTTTCTGCCTATGCCCGGCAGTTCTTGGCACGTATGGATAAACCGGATGTAGATCTCATAGAAGGCTTATCGCCAGCAATTTCCATCGAGCAGAAATCCACCTCACACAACCCGCGTTCAACTGTAGGTACCGTCACGGAAATTCACGATTACC
>JACDEP010000219.1 GCA_013816325.1 Methylotenera sp. | reverse complement strand
GCTTTAGGTAATAAGCTACCGGCTGATGCGCCTATCAATAATAGCGGTACACCCATGCCGATTGCCAAGGCAAACAAACCTAAGCCGCCAAGTAATATATTATGTGTTTGGCCGATATAGATTAATGCGCCAGCTAACGGTGCTGCAACGCAGGGGCTGACAATCAATGCAGAAAGAATTCCCATGATGAATACGCCGAAGAATTTACCCCCTTTGAATCGATTGCTAATGTTGAACATTTTGCTTTCAAAGTTGGCTGGTAGTTTGAGGTCATAAAAGCCAAACATAGAAAACGCCAAGACTACGAATAACACTGCAGTCGCGCCTAGAATCCATGGACTTTGCAGCGATTGGCTCACTAAGCTGCCGGATAATCCTGCGGCGATGCCGGCTAAGGTATAAGTCAGTGCCATTCCTAATACATAGACCACAGATAAACCGAATGCATGTAATTTGGTAGGTTTTATATGCTGGTTCAATTGGCTTTGGCTGCTGACGATAATGCTAGATAAGATGGGGATCATGGGCAATACACATGGGGTAAGCGAAAGTAGCAGGCCAGCTACAAAGAATGCCCCGATGACGAGCCATAAGTTACCGGTCTTTAGTACTGCGGTAGTTTTATCCGCTTCATTAGCGATTTCAGCATTGGCAGAGGCATTTGCCAACTCACCAGGGGCAGGTAAAGTGACTGATATCTTTTTCTTGATAGGAGCGTAACAAAGTCCTTTTTCACTACAGCCTTGATAGGTGGCTACGATGGTGATTTGCTCGCCTTGTTGATTATCTTGTGCACGAGCTAGCTTAATATTGGCATTGAAATCATGGTGATAAACTTCCTGCTTGCCAAAATTAGGGTCATCTTTGACGTCGGCATTAGGTAAATCTACGGTTTCGATTGTTGCATTAGAACCAACAGCCGAAGGAATTTCAAATTTGATCCGCTGTCTATATAGGTAATGCCCGGGCACGATAGTAAATGCCGCTTGTATTGTAGTAGCGTCAATGGCGCTTAAACTAAGCTTAAATGCCACATCTGGCGGTAAAAAAGTCTCAGATGTATTGTCATCAATTAATGAATTTAAACTGCCTTGAATGGATTCAACAGCATTGGCAGTCAATAAAAAACCTACTGATAAGAATACCATTAGGTTTGCCGCTATTCTTATCATGCGGCTATATAGGAGATTTGTCATGATGAGATTTGTCACGTGGATGTAATCCAATTAAATAACTTAAACTATTGTAATTATAGACTTTAGCGCCATACTCTGAGAGACTAATTGGTTTTGATTCGTTCATCATCGGAAAGATTTTTATAATGCGGTTTGTCATCATGCTAGCTGTGCTGGGTTTTCCTGTAGCTGAAATATGGGTATTAATCAGTCTTGCTAATATTTACGGCTGGTGGGTGGTGCTTTATTTAGTCGTCATGATCGTATTGGGCTTACAACTTATTCGCAATGAAAAGGCATTGATAACCGGTCACTTGATGCAAAGCTTGTTACAAAAGCAAAGTCCTTTAAAAGCTTTGTTTGGAAGTGCGCGTAATATTATTGCGGGGATCCTGTTGATAATCCCCGGCGTCCTGACAGATGTTGTAGCGGCTGTACTATTGCTGATGCCAGTAAAAAAACCTGTGATATCTTATAACCCGTCCGCTACTAATACTTCAACGTCGCGCGAGTCAGTAAGGGCAGATGAGCCTGAGCATGCGTTTGAAACTCCCCGCGAAACTGCTTATCAGGAGCGCTATCAAAAAGCTCACAATAAAGCGGCAAATGATAACGTGATTGAGGGCGAATTTAAGCGCGAAGATTAAATTGACGCCTATTACGATAAAATAATACTTTTGAATCTATCTATTCTTGAATCTATCTATTCTTAAATCTATTTATTAACGTAAGGCTTCAAAGGTTTGCCAGACTAAACATGTGACTTCATTAAGTCATATTTAAAAAGAATATATCCATGAGCTATCAAATCACCATCCAGCCTAGTGGCCACACCTATACAGCCAAAGCATATGAAACGATATTAGAAGCCGCAATAGACTCAGGCTTTAATATTCCCTACGGTTGTCGCAACGGCGCCTGCGGTAGTTGCAAAGGCCATATTCTGAGTGGACAGGTAGATTATGGTGATTATTCAGTTTCTGCTTTGAGCGATACAGAGAAAGCAGCTGGGAAGGCTCTATTTTGTTGTGCACGACCATTATCAGACCTTAATATTGAATGCCGTGAGATCAATGCCGGCGTTATCCCACCACGCATCATCCCTGCGCGGGTAGATCGCAAAGAGCATTTATCGCATGATGTGATGGCGCTGTACCTAAAGCTGCCCAGTACAGAACACCTTGAATTCAAGGCTGGTCAATATATAGAGTTTCTGCTTAAAGACGGTAAACGCCGTGCCTTTTCCGTAGCCAATGCGCCGCATAGCGATAATATGCTGGAATTGCATCTGCGGCTGATTCCAGGCGGACAG
>JACDEP010000218.1:2157-2488 GCA_013816325.1 Methylotenera sp. | reverse complement strand
CAAGGTGAGATTGAGTTGCGGGGCGTGACATTGCGCTACGATGATGCAAAACGTCCTGCATTGGATAATCTCAATCTTTCAATAAAACCAGGCGAGAAAGTGGCTTTAGTAGGCCGCTCCGGCGGTGGTAAAACCACCTTGGTAAGTTTGTTGCCGCGTTTTTACGAGCTGCAGCAAGGCCTAATTTTGCTGGACGGCATCGATATCCGTGCCATCAGCCTTAAAAGCTTGCGCCAACAGTTTGCGCTCGTCAGCCAAGACGTCATCTTGTTTAATGATACGGTGTTCAATAATATTGCTTATGGGGTATTACGCGACGCCACTGAAGAAG
>JACDEP010000218.1:0-2147 GCA_013816325.1 Methylotenera sp. | reverse complement strand
GGCCTGCAAAATGAAATAGGCGACCGCGGCGTGCGATTGTCAGGCGGGCAGCGTCAGCGTATCGCCATCGCGCGTGCGATCCTTAAAAATGCGCCTATTCTTTTGCTTGATGAAGCGACATCTGCACTGGATACCGAATCCGAACAGCACGTACAAGCTGCTTTGGATGCCTTGACGGAAGGCCGCACCAGCATTGTGATCGCCCATAGGCTCAGTACCATCGAGAATGCCGATCGCATCATGGTTATGGAGCAGGGCAAAATTGTGGAAAGTGGTTCGCACGAGCTACTCATTGCGCAACATGGGCATTATGCCAAACTTTATCAAAAGCAATTTAGCTAGTATTTCAACGATAAATTATGTCTAGCTGGTTTCAAAAACAGTGGGCTGCACATACTTTTTGGCGTGTTCTGCTCCTGCCAATATCATGGTTATTTCTTGTGCTAAGTTCCATCAGGAAGTTTTTTTACCAAAATGGCTGGCTAAACACGCATCGCTTAGCGGTGCCAGTGATTGTAGTTGGCAATATCAACGTTGGCGGCACGGGTAAAACCCCGCTTGTTATATGGCTTTCAGAGCAATTGAAACTAGCCGGATATAAGCCTGGCATTATCAGCAGGGGTTACGGTGGCAGCGCCCAGCAAATCCAAGAGGTGTTGGCTTATAGCGTGCCTGCAGAAGTAGGCGACGAGCCAGTGTTGATTGCCAGACGAGCTAATTGTCCGGTATTTGTTAATGCAGACCGGGTACAGGCAGGAAATGCTTTGCTTAAGGCATATCCCGAATGTGACGTGATTATTAGTGATGACGGACTACAACATTATCGTTTGCAACGGGATGTTGAAATTGTTGTAATAGATGGTGCAAAAGGTTTTGGCAATGGCGCTTTACTGCCGGCAGGCCCTCTTCGCGAGCCTATAACAAGATTGGTTAGCGTCGATGGCATCGTGACAAATGGTAAATGGACACCTGATCGAGCCCAACCATCCATCATATTCGAGATGAATTTAGAGTCAGGTCATTTTTATAATTTGCTAGATAATACCAGGCATTGCGAAGCTCATACTTTCGCTAATAAAACCATAATGGCGATTGCTGGTATTGGAAACCCTGAGCGTTTTTTCCACCAATTGCAGCGCTTAGGCGTACACTTTCAAAGTCACGCGTATCCTGACCACCATGCATTTCAACCACAAGATTTTTCTAACATGAAAACTGACATAATATTAATGACGGAAAAAGATGCCGTAAAATGCCAATCATTCGCTCAGGCCAATTTTTGGGTATTGCCGGTTAGTGCAGTAATTAAGGATGATTTGATGGCAGTTATTTTGAATAAATTGAGAAGATAGTTATGGATGCTAAGCTTTTACAAATATTGGTATGCCCGGTGACTAAAGGGCCTTTGATTTACAACAAAGCAAAAAATGAGCTGATATCTAAATCTGCCCGCTTGGCCTACCCGATTCGCGATGGTATCCCCGTGATGCTAGAGGAAGAAGCGCGTAAATTAGACGATGACGAAGAGATGTAGTAACTCATGGATGCACCTTTGTTTTATGTGGTTATCCCAGCGCGTTATGCAAGCACACGTTTGCCAGGGAAACCTTTATTAGATATTGCCGGCAAGCCTATGGTGGTTTGGGTAGCGGAGCGCGCCCAACAAAGTGGCGCTCAGCAAGTTGTGGTAGCAACGGATGATGAGCGCATTGCTGCAGCGGTGAAGTCGTATGGCCATACGGTCGTCATGACACGCGCTGATCATGCTAGCGGCACGGATCGAATCGCAGAAGTGGCACAACAACAAGGCTGGTCCAACGACGCCATTATCGTTAATGTGCAAGGTGACGAGCCTTTGATTGAATATTCACTTATTGTTGAAGTTGCAGCAAAACTTGCGAGTAGTAAAGAAGCGGTAATGGCAACAGCCTGCCATGCTATCCACACGAAAGAGGATTTTTTAAATCCTAATATTGTGAAGGTGGTATTAGATAGCCACAGCTATGCGCTTTATTTTAGTCGCGCCCCTATACCTTATCCACGAGATAGTTTTGCTAATTCAGATCCCCCGACCAATATCCCACTATACCGCCATATAGGTATTTACGCATACCGCGCCAAATTCTTAAAAGAGTATGCCAATTTAC
>JACDEP010000217.1 GCA_013816325.1 Methylotenera sp. | reverse complement strand
ACAATCTGGCGGTACGCCTTACGGTGCTAGTCATATTGGCGGTGCTAGTGACGACAAGCCGATCACCGTGGAAGAACGCAAGCTATGTTTAACGCTAGGTAAACGTTTAGCACAGACTGCCCTAAAACTTGCAGACTGATTCTTTACGTTTGATCTCACTCTTAAGAATGGGCGCGGCTTCTACCCTGATTGCGCTGATATTACTATCCCTAGCCTGGGAGACGATATTGGCGCCATTAAAACCCGGCGGCACACTGCTTATGTTAAAAGCAGTACCTTTACTGCTGCCATTATTCGGTATTTTGCGGGGCAAGCGTTACACCTACCAGTGGGCGTGCATGTTTATCCTGCTATATTTTACCGAAGGCGTAGTACGCGCTTGGTCTGATACAGGTCTATCTGCCAAATTAGCAGGGCTGGAAATTGTCTTATCGCTCGTATTTTTTACCTGTGCTATTTTTTACGCACGCCAGACCCGGCCCAGTCGCAATAATCAGTAAGTTGCACAACCATTTGAAGTTTTATGCCGTTATTTTTATTCATAGCGCACGAAACCGCCTGTCTTCTACTATAATTTACGCATGAAAATCTTACTCTCCAATGACGACGGCTATTTTGCGCCTGGTCTGATTATCCTTGCAGAACATATCGCCAAAATCGCTGACATTACTGTTGTGGCACCCGAAAGAAACCGCAGCGGTGCAAGTAATTCACTGACTTTAGACCGGCCATTGAGCGTACGCAAAGCCAGTAACGGTTTTTTCTATGTAAACGGCACGCCGACAGACTGTGTACATATCGCGCTGACAGGATTGATGGATAGCATGCCGGATATGGTAATTAGCGGCATTAATGACGGCGCCAACATGGGCGATGATACAATTTACTCTGGTACAGTAGCCGCAGCGATGGAAGGTCACTTGCTAGATATCCCGTCAATTGCAGTTTCTATGTCTCAGCATAATTCTACGCATTTTGAAACTGCCGCCCGTGTTGCGGTGGAGTTGATCCAGCATTACCAAAAGCACGGTTTTAAATCTTCTACGCTATTAAACGTGAACGTACCGGATATTCCTTACGAAGAACTCCAGGGTCGGACAGTTACTCGCCTAGGCAAACGTCACAAAGCCGAACCTGTAGTACAGTTAAAAACGCCGCGCAACGAAACGGTTTACTGGGTAGGTGCCGCGGGGTTGCCTAATGATGGCGGGCCTGGCACGGATTTTTACGCAGTTGCAAACAAACAGGTGTCCATCTCTCCTATCCATGTAGATTTAACCAAATACGCCCAGATGGACGAGATCAAAGAGTGGCTTAGCACAGAAGGACAAAAGTAGTTGGCAATCCTTAAACCTTCACTAGTCAAGGCAACCGGTATCGGCATGACCTCGCAACGCACGCGCGAGCGTATGTTAACGCGCCTGCGTGAACAAGGCATCAAAGATGAAGTTGTGCTATCGGCTATCTCAGCGATTCCACGGCATATTTTTGTGGATGAAGCCTTGTCGATTCGTGCATATGAAGATGTGTCATTGCCTATCGGCTTCGGTCAGACCATTTCGCAGCCTTATATCGTCGCACGTATGTCAGAGATTTTGCGCAAGGGCAACACATTGAACAAAGTGCTGGAAATAGGCACTGGCTGCGGTTACCAAACAGCCGTACTATCAAAAATCGCAGCGGAAGTCTATTCTGTAGAGCGCATACGCCCGCTAGTGATGAAAGCACGGTCACATTTGCGCGAGCTCAAATGTGTTAACGTGAAGCTGGCCCATGCCGATGGCAATATGGGTTTGCCGCAACTGGCACCGTTTGACGGCATTATAGTTACCGCAGCCGCTAGCCATATACCTCAAGGTTTATTAGACCAACTTGCTATCGGAGGCCGTTTGGTTATACCAGTTGGCACGGATGAACAGATTCTTTACCTAGTGGAACGACCATCAAAATTTGATTATCGTCAGACCAAACTGGAACCGGTGAAATTCGTCCCCCTGCTAGGCGGCACATCTTGATAGGGTTTGCTTGATGCGTCTTAATCATTTTCTATTTGTAGGTTGCCTGATATCTGCCATAACAGCCTGTAGTAGCAATCCACCGGCACCGGTAATCGATCGTATACCGTCCAGCAAGCCAAGTGCGCCCCACACATCTACCAAACCAGCCCCTTTACCAACAGGTAAGCCTACCTACAAGGGTGATTGGCGCCCTTCCACTTACGTGGTTAAAAAGGGCGATACCTTATTCGGCATCGGGCTGGAATATGGCTATGACTATAAAGAGCTCGCACAGGCTAATAATATCCCGGCACCATATAACATCAGGGTTGGCCAAATCATCAAACTTGAAGGACTGGATGATAAATCGGGTGAAAAAAACGGCACTGTTGATTCAGGCACTGTGAATAGCGATGGTGTAGTCACTTACCCTATCAACGGTGAGCCTAATGTCACGGCTACGCCAGCTGGCCCGCCTACAATAAACGGAGG
>JACDEP010000113.1 GCA_013816325.1 Methylotenera sp. | reverse complement strand
GCTTGGGCCCGCTCGACGGTCATCACCCGCAAAAATGGCCGTTTTGTTAGATGCCAGTCGGATGCAATTGCAACTTTCAAGCCTTGGAGTTGGTGACCGGGCATCGCAACATCGATCGTTCTTTTTGCCACCCATCTAGGCTCAATCAATACACTCCAGATCGCAACACCGACAAGGAACAGTACGAAAAATGCAAACAGCTTATGCGTGGTCCGAAAAGTCAATTAACCCCGGCCTCTATTGCGGTCACTTTTTTTTTGCATTTTTGGCGCTTCAGCAGGCAAATCACTGGTTTGTCTTACACGACGATTCGCAGATTTTTTAGGGCCTGGTTTTTTAATTGCCGGTCCTTTAGAACCCTCGGCACGAGCACCTACTGATTTGCCGCGATAAAGCTTATTATTGCCATCAGCCGCTTCGCGCGGCACCCTATCCAGCACGCTCATGCGTTGCTTACGCACTTTAGGCATAAACACTGTTGTCGCTTTGTCTTTTTCACGCTGGGTCAATTGCCTTAGCGGTGCTTTAGGCACTTCCAGTCCAGCCCATTCAAGCAAATCCACCACTTGTTTTTGTTCCAATTTCAACATTTGTCCGCGTTTAACACGTGGTGGTAGATTTACCGGGCCAAAACGTACGCGCATCAAACGGCTTACTGGTAATTGAAAAGCTTCAAACAAGCGACGTACTTCACGGTTACGTCCTTCGCGCAGAACTACTTGGTACCAATGATTAGCGCCTTCGCCACCTTGTGCGGTAATGCTATCAAAATTAGCTGGACCATCTTCAAGCTCAATGCCTTCGGCCAACTGTGTCATTTGACCTTCGGTCAATTCACCAAAAATACGAACAGCATATTCGCGCTCAACTTCATAGCGTGGGTGCATAAAGCGATTCGCCAAGTCGCCGGAAGTCGTAAATATCAATAAACCACTGGTATTCATATCCAAACGGCCAATGGCAATCCATTTGCCGTGTTTAACTTTGGGCAACTTATCGAATACCGTGGCACGCCCTTCAGGATCATCCTGGCTAACGATTTCGCCTTCAGGTTTATGGTAGAGCAACACTAGCGGTAATTCAGCCTCAAATGGCAATTTGAGCGGGCGGCTATCAACACGCACAATATCGTGTTGCGTAACGCCAGCGCCTACCATGGCGGTTTGTCCGTTGATTGTGACACGACCACTGGCAATCAGCGTTTCCATGTCGCGGCGTGAGCCTAAACCTGCCAATGCAAGTAATTTGTGCAAACGCTGGGTGGGCTCTGGTGGCGCATTTGAATCGGCCACTAACTTGGTAAAGTTAGTGGTAGGACGACGGACGGTGCGCTGCGGGTCACGTTGTTGCTTGAAAGGACGGGCCATAAGAATCGAGTTTCACTGTTAATGCGCCATTTTACCGCAGTTCAGTGCTAACTTGAGTTAACTAAATGTATCAGTTGGATTTTTTGTTTGTTTTATTAAAACATTGCTTAGGTATCGAGTGGGATTTCCTGTTGCACAAAATCTTCCATAGCTGGCAACTCAGCCAACGAACGTAGATTTAAATCATCCAGGAAATGCTTGGTAGTGGCATACAAAGAAGGCCGCCCCGGGACATCCCGTTGTCCTACTACATCGATCCAATCACGCTCCTGTAATTGACGCATTACATTGGGATTAACAGCTACGCCGCGTATCTCTTCAATATCTCCCCTTGTCACAGGCTGCCTGTAAGCAATAATCGCTAGGGTTTCCATAACCACGCGCGAATATTTAGATTGCTTTTCAGGATTCAGGCGTGTCAAAAACGTTGCGTACTCAACCCGTGCCTGGAAACGATAGCCCGTCGCTATTTGCACCAGTTCCATAGTGCGATTAGCCCAGTCCTGCTTTAGCTCGTCTAATAGCATTCGTAGCGTTGCGCGTTCCATACGCTCAGAAAATAAACGCGTCATGTCATCTAATGAAAGCGGTCCTTGTGAAGTGAGTAAAGCTGCTTCAAGAACATTTTTCAATTCGGCAATGTTATGGGTTTGATTCATGGGTTTAACTCATCGTCTAATGTAGTAATAATTAACAATAGTTAATCTGTACCATTAATTTGCACATAAATAGGCGAAAAAGCCACTTGCTGGGTAATGCGTAACAAGCCTTCACGTGCGAGTTCCAATATCGCTAAAAAACACACTACCAGTTTTGGGATGCCATCTTGCACGACATCAAACAAATCAGAGAATTCCACCATTTTATCGGTCTTCAAACGCCGCAAAATAATGCTCATATGTTCACGCACGGATAGTTCTGCCCGGCTGACTTTATGGTTCTTAAAGTGACTCGCACGTTTGAGCACGTTACGCCAAGCCTCCGTCAAGTCTTCAAGACTCACTTCGGGAGGTTTCATTTCGCTAATGTGTTGGTAGTAAGCGCTAGCCACAAGGATATCTTCGCCGACCTTAGGCATTTCATCCAAACGTTGCGCTGCCAGTTTAATAGCTTCGTACTCCATCAAACGGCGCACCAATTCTGCACGGGGGTCATCTTCCGATTTGATTTCAGCAGGTTTCGGCAGCAACATACGTGACTTAATTTCTATCAGCATGGCAGACATCAGCAGGTAATCCCCTGCGAGCTCCAATTTAATAGACTGCATCTTTTCAACATACTGCATATATTGGCGGGTTAAGTCCGCCATCGGGATGTCTAAGATATTAAGGTTATGTTTGCGGATGAGGTAAAGTAGTAAATCGAGCGGCCCTTCAAAGGCTTCTAAATAGACTTCTAGCGCATCCGGTGGGATATACAGATCTTGGGGTAGCGTGGTGAATACTTCCCCTTTTATTTTGGCATTGATCGGGTCTTTTGTTATAAGGGCTTCGGTCAACTTAACATCCTAGCTGTAGTTCAACCCCATGGCATCACGTACATCACGCATCGTTTCACGCGCCAACTTTCGCGCTTTTTCACAGCCCTCTGCCACGATATTTTTTACCAATGTCGGGTCTTCAGCATATTGCGCTGCTCGCTCTTGAATCGGTTTTAATTCAGCTAATACGCTTTCAATGACGGGTGTTTTACATTCGATACAACCAATCGATGCGCTTCTACAACCTGCTTGCACCCATGCTTGCGTGGCATCGTTTGAATAGATTTCATGTAATTGCCAGACTGGACATTTAGCGGGGTCTCCCGGGTCGGTGCGGCGCACGCGGGCCGGATCCGTCGGCATGCTCTTGATTTTCTTGGCAACTGAATCAACATTCTCCCGCAATGAAATGGTGTTATTGTAAGACTTGGACATTTTCTGTCCGTCCAAGCCTGGCATTTTAGAGGCTGGCGTCAGTTTATATTCGGGCTCAACTAGGATGATTTTGCCGCCGCCTTCAAGATAACCAAGCAAGCGTTCTTTATCGCCCATGCTCATGCCTTGTTGTTCTTCAATCAAGGCACGGGCTGACTCTAATGCTTCTTCATCGCCGCTGGTTTGATAAGCCATGCGTAACTCTTCATACAGTGCACTGCGTTTGCTGCCCAGTTTTTTAATGGCGGCTTCGGCTTTTTCTTCAAAGCCTTTTTCTTTACCGTAAATATGATTAAAGCGACGAGCAATTTCGCGTGTGAATTCAATATGCGGAATCTGATCTTCGCCGACCGGCACTTGGTTGGCTTTGTAAATGAGAATATCCGCACTTTGCAGCAATGGATAACCCAAAAAGCCATAGGTAGATAAATCTTTACTCGATAATTTTTCTTGCTGGTCTTTATAAGTGGGTACACGCTCGAGCCAACTTAATGGCGTAATCATACTTAACAGGGTATGCAATTCAGCATGTTCAGGCACGCGGGATTGGATGAATATTGTCGCGCTTGCAGGGTCTACGCCTGCTGCCAGCCAATCAATGACCATTTCCCAAACGCTTTCTTCAATGATTTCAGGTGTATCGTAATGAGTAGTCAGGGCATGCCAATCGGCCACAAAGAATAGGCACTCCTGCTCATGCTGTAAACGAATCCAGTTTTTAAGCACACCATTGTAATGCCCTAAATGTAGATTGCCGGTAGGGCGCATGCCTGATAAAACGCGATCAATTGCCATTAATGAACCTTATGAAACCTTGAATTAATTATTTCGTATTATACAAACAAGCTTATAAAAATAAGTGATTTATTACGCTATAAGCCGCACCGATGAATGGGTCCAATATCTTGCCAAGTATGCCAGTGAATAACAGTATGATTAATATGACAAATCCATAGCGTTCCAACTGCGAAAATGCGCGCGCCAGCTTATTCGGCAACAGACTTACG
This sequence comes from Methylotenera sp., assembly GCA_013816325.1. Lineage (GTDB taxonomy): Bacteria > Pseudomonadota > Gammaproteobacteria > Burkholderiales > Methylophilaceae > Methylotenera. The sequence continues at coordinate 2,954 of JACDEP010000113.1, read as the reverse complement.
GCGATACGTCCGCCATCCAGTGGCGGCAACGGTAGGAGGTTTAGTACCATCAATACGATATTAATCATGACGCCGGCTTTTGCCATCAATAGTAAGGGTATCGCGACGGCCTCTGGCGCACTCACTGCAAACTTCAAGACAAAAGCCCAGATAATGGCCATGATCAAGTTAGATGCGGGCCCTGCCGCAGCGACCCATAGCATGTCCTTCTTGGGGTTGCGCAAGCGGTCAAAGTTAACTGGTACCGGCTTAGCCCAGCCAAACAGGATGCCACCAAGCATAATGGTTAATGCAGGCAAAATAATGGTGCCGAAAGGGTCTATATGCTTAAGCGGGTTAAGGCTGATGCGGCCTTCGTTATGCGCTGTCATATCGCCAAAATACCTAGCGGCATAGCCATGGGCGGCCTCGTGCACAGTAATGGCAAATAAAACCGGTAATGCATAAATGACTATTTTTTGTAAGATCGATAATTCCATAAGATTCTTTATAGAGATGAAAGGTTAGCTGAGCCCGAAGGGTGTTAAATCACCCAAGCCTGCTCGTATTAATGTGGGTGCATCTTCGGTTAAATCAATGACCGAGGTAGCGCCATGAATGCAATAGCCTGCATCGATTACTGCGTCTAGCTGCTGCTCTAGCTTGTCGTGAATTTCCCAGGCCTCGCTGAGTCCTTCTTCATCTCCGGAAATTAGAAGCGTCATGCTCAACAAAGGCGCGTCTATCGCTTCCAGAACCGCTTGAAGCACGTTATGGTCCGGCACACGGATGCCGATGGCATTACGCTTAGGATGCTGCAGTTTACGCGGCACTTCGCGCGTCGCATTGAGGATAAATGTGTAAGGACCGGGTGTATTGGCCTTTAATAATCGAAACTGGCTATTGGTGACCACCGCATAATTACCAAGCTCACTTAAATTACGGCAGATCAGCGTAAACAGGTGTTTGTCATCCACTCCGCGTATACGGCGAATACGTGTTTGTGCATCGCTATTACCTATCATACAACCTAAGGCATAGCCAGAGTCGGTCGGGTAAGCAATCACACCGCCATTGCGTAAAATTTCCGCTGTTTGCTGGACAAGGCGCTGCTGGGGATTATCGATGTTGATATTAAATATGTGAGACATGCAGGCTGATTAACTTATATGGATTTAGCTTGCAAAGCATGTACTTCTGGCCAATCCTGCCATACAGGGGTGCAGGTGCTAGGTAAGCTTGGCAGCCTGCCCATTTCCATAAAACTTATGCCTTTGCCGTGATAATCTGAACCTAAGGAGGCCTTTAAGCTAAATAGCTGCGCATATTTTGCAAACTCCACATATTGGTCTACGGTGTGGCTCCCTGTGACTACTTCTATGCCGGTACCGCCTAGTGCGCGAAACTCTTCAAGCAAGAGCAACATATTAGTACGGCCTAAGTCGTAACGGCCGGGGTGCGCAATCACCGCTACACCACCACTGCCTACAATCCAGCTAACTGCTTCTTCCAAGCTAGCCCATTCATGCTCGAAATAGCCAGGCTTACCTTTGACCAGATAATTCTTGAAAACAGCTTTATTGTCTTTGGCGATGCCACTATCCATTAAGAAGCGGGCGAAATGCGTGCGGCTGATAATGCCTTCTTTGGCATATTCATAAGCGCCTGCTAGGCTGCCAGTAATACCAATTTTATCCAGTCCGGCAGCCATACCCGCGGCCCGCACATGGCGGCCTTTACGGATTATAGCTAAGCCATTTTTTAAAGGTGGGTATTCCGGGTCAATCTTCAGGCCTATGATATGCAGCGTGCGTTTTTTCCAGGTGACAGAAATCTCCACACCTTTTATAAGCTGCATATTCCAGCGCTTTGCTTCTATTTCAGCAATCGGCAAGCCACTGGTATCATCATGGTCAGTCAAGGCCAGCACATCCACTTTGTGCATAGCGGCGTGTTCCACCAGCTCTGCCGGCGTTAGCAAGCCATCAGAGATATTGGAGTGGGAATGCAGATCAATGGTGAATGACATATAGATTTAGTAAATCTGGAATTACTTGAAAATTAAAACTTACAAAATTAAACCTTGTGGCACAACATCAATCATAGCAAAATAGCAGCCTTGCCAAAAGCAATGTTATTGAAGTAACTTAATATAAACCTTATATCTATCTATTATTAGCCCCAGAGAGCCTACATGAAGTTCCTGTTTGATTTATTCCCGGTAATCCTATTCTTTATCGCTTTTAAATTTTTTGGCATTTATACCGCTACCGCAGTGGCTATTGGCGCCACTATAGCGCAAATCATTTATAGCAAACTGCGCTATGGCAAAGTAGAGAAAATGCTGCTTATCAGCGGCGTTATTATCACCGTTTTTGGCGGCGCAACTTTGCTGCTTAAGGACCCTACTTTTATTCAATGGAAACCTACTGTCCTCTATTGGCTATTCTCGCTGACATTATTAGGTGCGCAATTCATCTTTAAAAAGAATCCCATCCGCAGCTTTATGGAAAAACAAATCAGCTTACCTAATACCGTTTGGTCCAAGCTTAATCTGGCTTGGGCTTTGTTATTCATCGTCCTAGGTATATTAAATCTGTATGTCGCCTTTAATTATTCACAAGATACCTGGGTGGATTTCAAGTTATTCGGCATTACCGGCATTATGTTTATCTTTATCGTCGGGCAAACATTGGTTTTGAGTAAATACTTAATCACTGAAAATACTGATGAGAGCCAAAAGTAATGTGGTATGCCATCATGGCTGAAGATGCGCCTAATAGTTTGGAAAAAAGATTAACAATCCGTCCGGACCATTTGGCACGCTTACACGCCCTGCAAAATGAAGGCCGTTTATTGCTAGCCGGCCCCTTCCCGGCCATAGATAGTTTAGATCCCGGCCCTGCTGGTTTTAGCGGCAGCCTGATGATAGTAGAATTCCCCAACTTGGAAGACGCTAAACAATGGGCAAATGA
>JACDEP010000216.1 GCA_013816325.1 Methylotenera sp. | reverse complement strand
ACCCGAGCCAGCGAAGCCCTGCTATTGGTCAACGACTTTGCTGGTACACCATTGATAGAGCTATATTTGCTTTACAACACCGCCGCACAATTATTCAGCAAACATGCCATCAAAATCGTCCGTTCATTGGTCGGTAACTATACAACCGCTTTAGATATGGCTGGCGTTTCAAACACACTCTGCTTGCTAGATAATGAAACAACATTGGGATAGTGCAGTACATCATGGCTGAAAAGTTATTAGAACATTGGGGTACCTTTCGCTAAGTTAGACAATATGAAAATTAAAGAAGAGATTGATGCGATTGGTAAAGTTAGTAATGAATAATTTCTTTAAACTGATTAAAACCACTAATAGGTCTAATTGTATAAATTGCTAGATTTTTTAATCAGTCGGCCTTGAGATTACAATCTCAAGAAACACTTTTTGCCACAAAGCCATTACTGACTCGGAATAGTGGCTAGCTAAAGTAATCTCTACCCTGTTATTGGTTACACCTTGTAGCTTTAGCATGTGCTGCATATGGCGATACTCTCGATAGGCGGAGGCTGTTTTTTGAGCTAAATCGTCATTGATAATATTAAGTGTTGCAAGCAGTTCCAATAAGCCAATATTACCTATGTTTGCGGTAAGTTCTGGGTGTGTATGGGCATGCGCCAACACTAGATATTGCACCAAGAATTCCACATCGATAATGCCACCTTCACTGTGTTTTAGGTCGAACGTCGCTTTAGTAATAGTCTGTTTTGGAATCGTCTGTGCAGCGCGCATCTTTTCGCGCATGCTCAATACTTCAGCTTTCAATTGCTCCGCATCGCGCTGTTGCGAAATCACTGTCACGCGAATCTGCTCAAAGGTTTTGCCTATGTTTTTATCGCCAGCTATAAACCTCGCGCGGGTAATGGCCTGATGCTCCCACACCCAAGCTTTGTTAAGCTGGTAATCCTTAAATGCAGCAGCTGTGCTGACCAGTAGGCCACTATTACCATCCGGGCGTAGCTGCAAATCTGTTTCATATAACAAACCGGCAGATGTAAGACTATTGAACCAATTGTTGATGCGCTGGGCAAAGCGCGCATAGACGTCACCTGCTTCAAAGTAATCGCCTGTGCGATTATTTTTTAAATGGTCACCGTCGTCATCGTAAAGAAAAATAATGTCTAAATCTGAGGCATAGCCGAGCTCTTTTCCCCCAAGCTTGCCATAACCTATAACCGCGAATTTTGGCGTTTCCAGATGCTTATCACGCATATACGGCCACAAGGTTTCCAGGCTTACATCCATAATTAAATCAGCCAGCGCGCTTAAGTAATCAGAAAGCGCCTCCAGCGTTAATTCATCATTCAAGTCTTGTGCGGAAAATTTGAATATAGTGGAATGCTTGAAGTGGCGCATGATATCCATCTGCCCTTCGATGTCCCCTTCTGCATCTGACAGATTTTTCAACAACTCCTTACGCATTGCCACAAAATCCGGAGCCGCATATAAGGTACGGGTGTCTAAAAGTTCATCTAACAGAATTGGGTGCTGCGTGAGGTAACTAGCCAGCCACGGGCTGCTGCTACATAACTTCACCAGCAGATGCATGGCTTCCGGGTGCTCTGCTAATAACGCCAAATAGCTGGCGCGGCGGCAGATACTTTCCAGCAAATCCATCATGCGAACCAAGGTAATCTCTGCGTTAGGTACTTTGCCGGAAAGCGAAATAACATAAGGCATCAACGCATCAAATCGCTGTCTGCTCAGCTCTGGTAATTTAATGTAACGGCTGCTTTGATGCAGCGCATTTAATCGCCGCAATGTTTCATCTGGTTCAGCAAAACCTAATTGCTTCAGGTCTTGCATAGCTTCAACCTCTGTTAAACGCCCATTCCAAATGGATGTTTCTGTTTCCAACGCGTCGTAATGGCTTGCGGTAGTGTCGCTAAATGTAGCATCAAAATGCAGCTGCACGAGCTGCCGATGCGTATTGAGTTGGGTCAGGAATGTTGACCAATCAGGAAAGTTCATGGCCTTGGCAATGCGAACTTTGGCTTCATCAGATTTTGGTAATTCCTGTGTTTGTGCGTCTTCCACATACATCAAGCGATGTTCCAAGTTGCGCAAAAAGACATAGGCTTCCGTAAGTTCATTCACGGTATTTTCTGGCAGCAGGCCTTTGTTTTTTAATAACTCAAGTACTGCAAGCGTAGGCTTGATCTGCAAGCTAGTGTCACGACCGCCGCGAATCAATTGGAACACTTGGACAATGAATTCAATTTCACGAATGCCGCCACGTCCTAGCTTGATATTATCGTGCATGCCTTTGCTATTTACGTCGCGCTGTATCTGGATTTTCAAGTCGCGCATACTGGCAAATGCGCCGAAATCCAGGTATTTGCGGAACACGAATGGCTTGAGCAACGGAGTCAGTTTTTGGCTATTTCCGGCAATGGCCCTGCCTTTGATCCAAGCGTAGCGCTCCCACTCACGGCCATTATTCTGGTAATAATCCTCAAGCGCGTCCAAGCTGCTAACG
>JACDEP010000112.1 GCA_013816325.1 Methylotenera sp. | reverse complement strand
ATGTCCTCTACGAGTGGGGTTTTGCGGCGATAGTTTGAAATAGCGTCTATAAAAGCCTCGTTCAAGGTACTGATAGGCGCAGAACTAAACATCATACTTTGCATTTCGCGACGCATCGCATCACCAGCTAATCTACGTCGGATTTTTGCAGTTGATGCCTCAGGCATGCGGATATTAGTAGATGGCAGAATAGAAATGTTCACTTTGGGGAACAATGTTTTTGCTTCACGATGTTGCAAACGGCTGAAATAAGAGCGTGCAGCTCCATCAATACGAACCGGTAAAATATCAGCACCTGTTTTTGCAGCAACAAAGCCTGGGCCGTCGTATACTTTCATCAGTGAACCGGTTAATGTGATGCGACCTTCAGGGAATATCACCACAGGCTTGCCTTCTTCCAACAGCTTAATGACTTTCTTCATAGCTAATGGTGAAGTAGGGTCTACCGCTAAATAAGGTGTTAAACGTAGAATTTGCCTGAACATCCAGCTATTCAGCACGCTGGTATGCACTACAAATGTAGCGCGGATAGGCAAAAATAACCCGAGTAATAAGCCATCCAGGAATGACTCATGATTGGCAATGATAAGCAACTTTTTTTGCTTAGGTATATTGGTAATGCCGGACACTTCTACCCTGAACACAGCTCGACAAATATATTTTAATAACCTGGCAATCATTGATACTCCCTTTTTTATTTATAACTTATTTTATATTTAGGTTTCTTGTTCTATATAACTTAAAACGTTTTGCAGTGCTTCTATTACTATTAAGCGGTTGATCCAAAAATGGACCTCCTTACCAATTTTCTCTGAATTCAGAACCTTTGCATTATGCAAAACTTTTAAATGATGCGTGATTGCCGTGCGACTAAGTGTAGTGGTTGAAACGATTTGCAGAATGTTAAGTTTCTCTCCTTTTTCAAATGCTAGCAGGATGCGCTGGCGATGTTCATCACCCATTGCGATGAAAATATCAGCTGTATCTTTGAATTCAGCAGGAATGTCAGTAATGTATTTCATAACTATATAATTAGTTATTTAGTTATGTCTGTCAATAAGAAATGTAAATATTTTTATGGTTTGAATTTAACAGATATGGAACTGTATACAGACATAAAAAAGGGCGCTTGCGCGCCCTTTTCGTTACAGCTAACTTATTAATTATGGTAAGCACGTTCCCCGTGTTCTGTAGTATCTAAGCCTTCACGCTCAGATTCTTCAGATACGCGTAGACCGATTAAGATATCTACGATTTTAAGTGCAATGAATGAAACCACCGCTGAAAGCACGATTGCAGTGACTACAGCGTACACTTGTGCAGTCATTTGTGCGCCAAAGTCGTAAGCTGCTACGCCATTTGCTACATAATCAATCACACCTGCGCCACCTAATGCTGGATTAACGAACACACCTGTTGCAAGAGCGCCAAATACACCGCCCATTGCGTGAACACCAAATACGTCTAGTGCATCATCATAGCCAAACATGTATTTCACTTTAGCTACGAAGAAGTAGCATATTGGAGATACTAATAAGCCGATGATGATACCGCCCATAGGGCCTACGAAACCACAAGCTGGCGTAATTGCTACCAAACCTGCTACAGCGCCAGAAGCAGCACCTAACATGGATGGTTTGCCTTTAACTAGCCACTCAGAGAATGTCCAAGATAAAGTAGCAGCACCAGTTGCGATCATTGTGTTAACCAGAGCTAAAGCAGCATAACCGTTTGCCTCTAAGTTTGAACCTGCATTGAAACCGAACCAACCCACCCACAGTAGGGCAGCACCTACCATAGTTAGAGTTAAGCTATGAGGAGTCATTGCTTCTTTACCGTAGCCGATACGCTTACCAACCATGATGGCAGCTACTAAACCAGCTACACCAGCGTTGATATGTACAACTGTACCGCCAGCAAAGTCCAATGCGCCTTTAGCCCATAACCAGCCTGCGTTAGCAACCACAGTTTCTAATGATTTAGCATCTGTAATAGCATCTGGACCGTCCCAGTACCAAACCATGTGTGCCATTGGCAAGTATGAGAATGTGAACCAGAGCACCATAAACACTAGTACTGCGGAGAACTTCATGCGTTCAGCGAATGCACCAATAATCAAAGCCGGGGTAATAGCAGCGAAAGTAAGTTGGAAAGCAACAAACACTAGCTCAGGAATGTAAACACCTTTACTAAATGTAGCACCTACTGATTCAGGTGTTACACCTAACAAGAAGGCTTTACTTAATCCGCCGAAGAATGGATTACCACCCGTGAATGCAACACTGTAGCCATAGAGAGCCCAAAGTACACCCATCAATGAAAAAATCATGAATGTTTGCATAAGTACTGACAACATATTTTTTTGGCGTACTAAACCACCGTAAAATAAGCCTAGGCCAGGAATCGCCATTAAGGTAACTAGGATAGTAGCTACTAACATCCAAGCAGTATCACCTTTGTTAGGTACTGGAGCCGTTGCGGCAGCTGATGCTGCGGGGACTTCAGGGGCTGCAGCAGGAGCAGTATCTGGTTTGGCAGCATCAGGCGCAACAACCGCGGCAGCTGCATCAGCTGCAGGAGCAGCATCTTCAGCAAATGTATTACCAATAAAGCCAAAGCCTAATGTGCTAACTAAGGCTAAGACGGAAAGAATTTTTTTCATCATGATCCCCTTATAAAGCTTCCACGCCGGTTTCACCGGTGCGAATGCGATAAACCTGTTCGAGATTAAAGACAAAAATCTTGCCATCACCAATTTTTCCAGTAGCTGCTGATTTTTCAATTGCATCTACTACTTGGTCTAGCAAATCATCTTTAATTGCGACTTCTAATTTAACTTTAGGTAAAAAATCTACCACGTATTCAGCACCGCGATAAAGTTCGGTGTGGCCTTTTTGGCGGCCAAAGCCCTTAACCTCAGTAACCGTAATGCCTTGCACGCCAATGGCGGACAATGCTTCACGAACCTCGTCAAGCTTAAATGGCTTGATAATTGCAGATACAAATTTCATTGAGTGCCCCCTAGTGAGTAGTCTTGCGACAGAATTTTGGATTAAATTTCTGTCGCATTTTACAAGTAATACGAACTAAAGAATTAGAACGTTTTTTGAACAAATGCTGTAAATGTACTATCGCCAATGTTATTTACTTTGTAGTAATCATTGCCGTAACCTGCATCAGTAGCATCGGTATCTGTGTAATAAGCACCAACGTTTACGCCATTGCTCCAAGATTTAGTAACTCCAACTTTCCAATCGTTGTAGGTATAAAGCTTGTCGTTAGAAGCTAGGCCTGCAACATGGCCTTTATAGTCTTGACGACCATAATGAAGATTTACAGTAAGGCCAGTTTCACCTACTGGGATGTTGCCATTTAATTCAGCATAGTAAGAACCGTCAGAATCTTGTACACCAAAAATATCTGTTAAGCCATAAGAAATCTTAGCTTGAACCCATTTGTATGAAAGCGCAGCATAAGCTTCTAAAGTGTATGGATCGGTGAAGCCAGAATTGTCTCTTCCAAAGCCAGAGCCGTCACCTTTGCGTCCGGTTTTGCTGCCAGGGTATACGTAGTTTAAAAGACCTACATCATAACCAATACCAGTTTCGCCGATGGTGTTGCGGAAGCCACCATAGATATCCCACTCTAAACTTGAGCGTTGGTAATTAGAACTGTCTTCTAGCCAGCTAATGTTTGAACCCCATGTGCCAGCATAAAAGCCGCTGGAGTGTGAGTAATCTGCCCCGCCCTGTAAAGCAGGACGACGGGCTGTTTGAGTTAAGCCACGGAAAATGTATTGGCTATATAGACCAATGTTGTATGTAAAAGTGTGTGGCGACGTTGGCTCCGCAGTTGCGACTGCTGGTGCATCCTCAGCAAAAGACACTGAAGGCAGGTAAAGTGCGCCTAATACCGCCGTTAGTAATAGTGATTTACGCATATTGCTTGACTCCCTAGTTAATTATTGAACGAAAAAATACACTTAATGCATAAGCAAACCATATGCCAACTTAATTTTTCTTTATAAACAATGACATATGAAATTATATGAGTTTACTATTTTTGTATCCATGTGTTAAAACCTGATAAACTGCAAAAAATTACCAAGGAAATATAATGCTTAACAATGAGAAAATAAATGATTTATCCAATAAAATCAGGGAGATATTGAACAATTCTCCAGTACTAGACTTGCAAAATAACATTAATGCACTACTAAAGGGCGCATTCACCAAAATGGAGCTTATTTCTCGTGAGGAATATGATGTGCAAGCAGAAGTGTTGCGAAATACCAAGAAAAAACTCGAGCTGATAGAAGCTAAACTAGCCGCTTTGGAAGCTGATCTTACTTCACGTCCTACTCATAAAATTTAATATGAGCCTAGCGGTTTTATACAGCCGTGCCTTAAATGGTATGGACGCACCTGAAGTTATAGTCGAGGTTCATTTAGCTAACGGCCTACCTAGCTTTACTATAGTAGGCTTGCCTGAGGCTGAAGTTAAAGAAAGCAAAGACCGCGTGCGTGCGGCATTGCAAACGGCACAGTTTGAATTTCCCGCACGGCGCATTACGGTTAACCTCGCTCCCGCAGATTTACCGAAGGAAAGTGGCAGATATGATCTGCCTATTGCGCTAGGAATTCTTGCTGCTTCTGGGCAAATCCCGCGTGATGCATTACATCATTATGAATTTGCGGGAGAATTGGCGTTAACTGGAGAGCTACGGTCCATTCGTGGCGCACTGGCGATGACTTCAAGTATGATGCAATCCACGGCTCAAAATATTGTACAAAATGATTCTGCACCAAGGCGTGCTTTCATCTTGCCCCAAGACAGTGCGAAAGAGGCAGTTTTAGTACCCAATGCAATTATTTATCCTGCTACAACATTATTAGAGGTTTGTGCGCACTTAAGTGGGCATACGTTGTTAAATCCGCTAGAACCTGAGAAAGAATCTCAAGGAATCACTTATGCTGACTTTAATGAAGTAAAAGCGCAAAGCATGGCGAAGCGGGCTTTGGAAATTGCAGCAGCAGGAGGTCATTCAGTCATTATGAGCGGCCCGCCCGGTACCGGTAAAAGCATGTTAGCTTCACGTTTTGTGAGCATATTGCCCGCTATGACTGAAACCGAGGCACTTGAATCAGCTGCTATACAATCTCTTAACGGCAGTTATAAATTAGCACATTGGAAGCGTCGGCCTTATCGCGCACCTCATCACACGGCTTCCGGAGTAGCGTTAGTTGGCGGTGGTGGAGTGCCTCGCCCAGGTGAAATTAGCTTGGCGCACCATGGCGTATTATTTTTGGATGAACTTCCTGAGTTTGATAGAAAGGTTTTAGAGGTCTTGCGGGAACCGCTTGAAAGTGGCCATATCACGATTTCGCGAGCAGCACGCCAGGCAGATTTCCCGGCGAATTTTCAATTGATTGCTGCGATGAATCCATGCCCTTGCGGTTATCTTGGTCACCATAACAATAAATGCCGCTGCACGCCAGACCAAGTTTCGCGTTATAGAGGCAAAATATCCGGCCCTTTGTTGGATCGCATTGATTTACACATAGACGTGCCGGCTTTGAAAGAGGATGAACTCACTAAGGCAAGTGAAAGTGAGTCTTCGCTCTCTATCCGCAACCGCGTTGAAAAAGCGCGCGCTAAACAGCTGAATCGACAAGGCAAACCTAATCATTTGTTAGGCACAAAAGAAATCGAGCTACATTGCGTCGCAGATGAAGCAGGACTAATGTTGCTTAAAACTGCAATTTCACGCTTAAATCTATCAGCTAGGGCTTATCACCGTATTCTAAAAGTTGCGCGCACCATTTGTGACTTGAGTGACGAAGCCAGCATACAGCCAGCGCATATTGCCGAAGCATTGCAATATCGCAGACTTGAAGCTTAAACAGTTAAATCTTGAAATTTAGTCAATTAAATTCATTCAGTTAAATCAAGTGCAAAAATTCCTCTCAAAAATAATCGCATATCCTTCATTGTTATTATTGCTAGTACAGCTCATCAGTATTTTAATCAACCCGCTTCTAGAGCCTACCAAGTTCGATCAAGCTATATTCAACTGCTTCAATTTATTAGCGCTTGCTTTGGCGGTATGGGTAGTCAATCGCAGCCCGGTAATCAATTGGGTAGCATGGATATTGGCGATACCTGCAGTACTGTGTACAGGGCTTTTTGTTTCAACTGGAAATGTTCATTACCTGGTTTGGGCGCAAAGCCTAGAAAGTGCCATGTATTTTTATACGGCCATTGGCTTGATCATGTACATGTTCAATGACAATATGCTGACCCGCGATGAGTTATTTGCCGCTGCCGCTACATTTACTGTGGTGGCTTGGGGCTTCACGCTGGCTTATTCGGTATGCCAGATTGTATATCCCGGCAGTATCACCGGCACATTTAACCCTGAAGAGCCGCGCACTTGGGTAGATCTTACCTTCCTAAGTTTTTCCATATTATCCAGCACTGGCTATGGAGATGTGATGCTAGTGCACCCCATTGCCAAAGTGATAGGCACTTTTCAGATGTTTGTAGGGCTTATGTACATGGCGCTGATTGTTTCGCGCCTCGTGACATTCACTACGGAAATACGCAAATAACCCTTAAGAAATTAGCATGTTAAAATAGCGAATTATTGACGTTGGCTTACCCGCTTAAAACCTAATGACTGCATTGCCTACTTCTCCTGTTGAACAACACCTCCGCGAACTACTTGCCCAACGCATCCTGATACTGGACGGTGCGATGGGTACTATGATTCAGCAATATAAGCTGACTGAGGCGGATTACCGCGGCAGCCGTTTTGTCGACTTTGCAGCACCAGCCGGTGAACGTGAACTGTTTGTCAAAGGTAATAATGAACTACTCACGCTTACGCAACCACAAGTTATTTCTGAGATTCATGAAAAGTACCTAGCTGCGGGCGCTGATATTATTGAAACTAATACCTTTGGTGCAACTACGGTAGCGCAAGATGATTACCACATGGGGCATCTTGCCTATGAAATGAACATGAAAGCTGCCAAACTTGCCAAGGCTGCCTGCAATAAATACAGCACTCCGGATAAGCCACGCTTTGTAGCGGGTGCTTTAGGACCTACGCCTAAAACTGCATCTATTTCCCCAGACGTTAATGACCCAGCGGCGCGTAACGTGAGGTTTGACGAGTTAGTGACCGCTTACTTAGAGCAGACAAGAGGTTTGGTGGCGGGCGGCGCAGATATCCTGATGGTGGAAACCATTTTTGATACCTTGAATTGCAAAGCTGCTTTATTTGCAAT
>JACDEP010000111.1 GCA_013816325.1 Methylotenera sp. | reverse complement strand
ATGCTGATGTTGCTTTATCTGCAGGTGTGCAGCAAATGGTGCGTAGTGATATTGGTTGTGCTGGCGTAATGTTCACTATCGATACCGAGTCTGGCTTTAAAGATGTAGTATTCATCACTTCATCATATGGCTTGGGCGAAACTGTTGTTCAAGGTGCAGTTAACCCTGATGAGTTTTATGTGCATAAACCATTATTAGCGCTTGGCAAACCAGCTATTGTGCGCCGAACCATGGGTTCCAAGCTTATCAAAATGGTATTCTCTGATGCCACCCAAGCCGGTAAAAGTACGCATACCATTCCGGTGGAACCGGCTGAAAGCGATCGCTACTCACTATCCAATGAAGATATCTTAGAACTAGCTACCTATGCCATGACGATTGAGGCGCACTATGGCTGCCCAATGGATATCGAATGGGGTAAAAATGGTGTTGATAATAAACTCTATATCTTGCAAGCACGCCCTGAGACTGTGAAGTCCCAGGAGTCCGCCACCAATATCACTGAAACTTTCAAACTCAATAAGCATAGTGCCAAACCTTTGGTTGCGGGCCGTGCAGTCACGCAAAAAGTTGGCGTAGGCCCTGTGCGTATCGTGCTCGATCCAGCCAATATGCACGAAGTACAACCTGGTGATGTATTAGTTGCTGACATGACAGACCCTAACTGGGAACCGGTGATGAAGCGTGCCAGTGCGTTGGTGACTAACCGCGGCGGCCGTACTTGCCATGCGGCGATTATCGCGCGTGAGCTCGGCATACCGGCTATCGTAGGTTCAGTCAATGCCACCGACCTGCTGCGCGAGGGTGAAATCGTGACGGTCTCATGTGCAGAAGGTGAAACCGGTTTTGTCTACCACGGCGCACTTGATTACGACGTAAGCAGCCAGGCTACTGCCGTGCTTTCTAAACCGCCTTGCAAGATCATGATGAACGTAGGCAACCCAGACATGGCGTTTGGCTTTGCCCAAACCCCAAATGATGGTGTAGGCTTAGCGCGTCTTGAGTTCGTGATTAACAACATGGTAGGCATCCATCCTAAAGCCATCTTGAATGTGGATGCAATGCCAAAACCGATTCAAGAGACGATCAAAAACCGCGCGCGCGGCTATGCCTCTCCAAAACAATTCTATATCGACAAAGTGGCAGAAGGCGTGGCAACCATTGGCTCAGCATTCTACCCAAAACCAGTCATCGTACGTACTTCCGACTTTAAGTCTAACGAGTACAAAAAACTGATAGGTGGCGATATCTACGAACCTGACGAAGAAAACCCGATGATAGGTTTCCGTGGCGCTGCGCGTTACATGGCAGAAGACTTCAAAGAGTGCTTTGCCATGGAATGTGTAGCGATGAAAAAAGTGCGCGATGAAATGGGCCTGACCAACATTGAGCTCATGATTCCATTTGTACGCACTTTAGACGAAGCAAAAGCCGTGATTGATATCATGGCGGCTAATGGCCTTAAACGCGGTGAAAATGGCTTGCGTATCATCATGATGTGTGAGATTCCATCTAACGCCTTACTGGCTGAACAATTCCTAGAGTATTTTGACGGCTTCTCAATCGGCTCAAATGACCTGACACAACTGACATTAGGTATGGACCGCGATTCAGGTATTCTGGCCGATGGCTTTGATGAGCGCAACGATGCGGTAAAGGTATTGCTGAAGATGGCCATCAGCACTTGTAACCGCTTAGGTAAATACGTGGGCATCTGTGGTCAAGGCCCCTCAGATCATCCTGATTTTGCCGAATGGCTAGTAGCCGAGGGCATTCAATCTGTGTCGCTGAATCCTGATACCGTTGTTGCTACATGGCAAAGATTGACGAAATAGTGGCTAGCCAATAATGCTACGCCGCACCGTACTCTTTGTCTCCGACGGTACCGGAATCACAGCGAGCGCTTTAGGTAAACTACTTGAGCATTTCCCAAGTACGCAATTTACCCAGGTGCGCCTGCCATTTACTGATACCTTAGATAAAATCGAGCTAGCGCAAAGTGCTATCAAGCGCGCCACGGATGAAGATGGTGGCCGCCCGGTAGTCATTATGTCACTTGGTAATGTGGATCTTCGTAATAAGCTTAAGCAAGCGAACGCTTATTTCATCGACTTGTTCAATACCTTTATTGACCCGCTAGGCTTGGAGCTCGACCAGAAGCCACTTACGGGCGCTGGTATTGCCCACAGCGTTATGGGCAGTAACTACCACGAACGTATGGAGGCTATTAACTTTACGCTAGGCCATGATGATGGCATGACCAATTCTGGCTTGGATGAAGCCCAAGTCATCCTCATCGGCGTTTCGCGCTGCGGCAAGACGCCAACCAGCATTTATCTTGCCATGCAGTTCGGTATTAAAGCGGCTAACTACCCGCTGATTCCAGAAGATTTTGAACGCGGTACTTTGCCAGAAGTGCTGTACAAGCACATCGATAAGATTTTCGGCCTCACCATTAAAGCCGAGCGCTTACACTCTGTACGCAGTGAGCGTCGCCCGGATAGTTTTTATGCTTCATTGGATAATTGCCGCAAAGAAATTGCTACGGCGGAAGATTTGATGCGCAAGAACAATATCACCTGGGCGGATTCGACAAGCCGCTCCATTGAAGAGCTTTCAGCCATCATCTTGCAGAAGATACGCCAACCGGCTAAATAATTGTTAATCAATAATAAAGGCGCATTTAGCGCCTTTTTAACGTCTTAAACTGTGACCTTTTTATTTCAGGCTTGATTTTATTTTGCCCACAATTTCAGAAGAATCCGGCGGAACCTCACTGCTATACACAGCGATATCTTCACCTCCCGGCAAAATCACATATTTATAGAAATTCCATTGTGGCGCCTGCCCAGTCTTTTCAATCAGTTGTTTGTAAAAAGAATTAGCGTTAGGGCCGGTTACAGAGCTTTTACTGATCATTGGAAATTTAACCGCATAGGTCAATTTGCAGAAATCTCCGATCTGCTTGTTGTCGCTTAATTCCTGCTTAAAATCGTTCGAGGGAAAACCAATCACCAGCAGGCCCTTGTCCTTATATTTGCTATACAAGCCTTCCAGCGCATCAAATTGCGGTGTAAAGCCACATTTACTCGCGGTATTAACAACCAGAATAGGTTTGTTCTGGTAATTACAAAGGTCCACTTTATCGCCTTGCAATGTGGTGAACTGGTGGCTATAGAGAGGGAGGCATGAAGCTGCCGTGGCCATACTAGATGCTCCCAATAATAGTAGTGATAACAGTAAGCGCTTGTGTATAAATTGCATAATGCCCTCTTTAAAAATACAGCTTATGACTTCTGAACTCCCAGAGTGGACTGTATTTTCTGCTATAGGTTCTTAAGCTTTTCTCAGCAAGAAAATACGTTAAGTAAAGCTTCTCATTCATTCATAAATAATATCAACAATTTATATGAACTTACTCCCCCAAAGTTGTTGATACATTTGATTTATCCCGTATGATGCGCCCTCGTTTTATCTTTATACATATGGAGAAGATTTTGAAATCCGGTTTTATCGCTTTTAGTTTTTTAGTAATGTTATCTGGCAACAGTTATGCATTTGAATGCAACACAGTAATGGGCGGTTGCCCTACAGACACTAATGCAGGTGCGACTTCGGCTCATATGAGATCAGAAATTGCAATAAGGTCCCCGCGAAACAACAATCTGCTGTTGCCTACCTCTGCAACAAAAACAACAGTTTCACCTAGTAATACAGCCAACAAAAAAAGTCAGGGTAGTAGATTGATACAAACTATCAATAAGAACGTTTTAAAATAATAAATAGGAATGCCGTTAGAACTCTAAAGATAGTTGCGATGTTACTGCGTATAGATTGACGGCATTTCCTTCCCGTAACACTCCACCTTTGATAACTCTGGCAATTACACCGCCATGGCCCCGCATGGCATTGTAGCCGCCCTCACCTAATATTTCTTCCATGCGTGAACACGGTGCACAGATACCGGTAACTTCAAGTACGACTTCACCAATATGTAAGTAATTTTTCTGATGCGCGAATAAAGGTTTCACTGCCAGCAAGTTGATGCCAGAAACAATCAAGTTACGCCTAAGCGATGCTGCCTGTAAATTTGGCAAACGCATAAGCTTTGCAATCACCTCAATGTGTTCTGCTTGTATTAAAGTCACCTGCCTATTACTGATTTTTATGAGGGAGGGATTATGTTCAATGCCACGCCTATCATCTTGCAATCCCACATTTGCTATTGCCAAGGTTTGGTTAATTTGGATTGCTGGCATAAGCCGTGCCGGACGCACGATAATAGCTTCTAACTTGCCAATTTGTGGCATGGTTTGGCTAAGGGATTGTAATGTTTGCGAGTCGTCTTGCATTAAGAATCAAAACAAAGTGAAATAGATTCTGGTTGATTTTAGCGGATAATTTTGAGGAATTATCTTATTTGAATTAATAAAATAGAATGCTGGCGGAAGAGGCGAGATTCGAACTCGCGATAGGGTTACCCCTATGCCACCTTTCCAGGGTGGTGACTTAAACCGCTCATCCACTCTTCCAAAAAGCGGTCGAATTATAGAGCATTTAGGCTATATTGTCGCCTTATAACTCTCGCCGCTGGAATATTAATTAGACCCTATCAAGATATACGTTTCAATAACTCCCTTGCCCTTAACCTCTACATCCGGACGATTCTGGAACGTATAAAGACCGTGTAATATTTTTTGCGTTGCTTCCGTCACCTGTATCGCATTATGTGGGCATGTATCTTCCATGCGGCTTGCCATGTTGACAGTATCTCCCCATAAATCGTAACTAAACTTACTATTGCCAATAACCCCTGCCACCACTGGGCCAGTGTTGATGCCGACTCGCATATTCAGGTCGATCCCAGTTTGGTATGCCACTTCTTTAAGTACTGTATGCATTTCCAAGGCCATTTGGGCAATGCGATGTGCATGATTAACGCAGACAACTGGCGCACCGGAAATCACCATATAAGCATCACCGATAGTCTTGATTTTCTCTACTTCATATTTATCGGCGAGGGTATCAAAACGGGAAAAAACTTGCGACAAAAGATCAAGCAATTGTGTTGGCGGCATTTTCTCAGAAATCTGGGTAAAATTCACTAGGTCTGCAAACATCACAGTGACGGATTCATAGTGATCTGCAATGCGCATATCATTCTTTTTAAGGCGCTCTGCCACGGCAAATGGCAATATATTTAGAAGCAACTTATCTGATCGGCCCTGCTCAATAGCTAAGGACAACATTACCCGCTCTTTTTGTGCTTGGAAGTAACGCAATACCCCATAGAGGATAGCGGCAGTGCCGGTAATATTCATCAGGAAAAATGCATTCTTGATATCAGTAGGAATTGGTAATGCATTGCTAGCAAAATAAGGATTCATGATCCATGAAACGAAGGCCAGGCCAATAAACAAAAGGAACCAAGGTGTTGACGGACGCGTACCTAAAATCATCAATGCACCTACTGGTGAGAGAATCGCCCAAATCGCTACGCCGCTCGATGCCGCATAGCCACCGATGGCCCATTGCATAAAGAACGGCATGACCAATAACATAATCAGCTGGGTGAACGTGAAATATTCAAAGCGTTTATAGCGATAGAATATGAAGAGGCTGGCATACGAAACAATCAAATACAGGTAAGGCACTGCTGCCATTACCGCATACCCTTCGCCTAGATTGGATAATGTATATATCCAAAAAATGCAGATAATACTTTCAGCCAGTACCAATAGCGACAGTATGGATTTACCTAGGGTTGCCGGGGTGGGATTAGAAAATCGGCTCCAGAACTCGCGCGTAAGCACTGAGAAAGGTTCTATGGGTTTTGCCATATTGTAAAATTATTGTAATTTTTGTATAGAAAACACTATAACTTAACGAGCAGCCTTTTTCTAGCTATGTTTAGTTTTACTTAAGGAATACAATATACAGATTAGTATATACGTGTTGTGTATCAGATTTTATCTAATGTACTCGACGAAAATTACCTTTTTTACTATGTAAGGGACGCATATATGGTTACCGCATCACAAACCCTCCGCGACATTATCGGCCTAGGGCACCGCCCCCCGCTGCTGAAAGACTCAGCCCTGATTCTGATTGATGTACAAAATACCTACCGTAAAGGTTTGATGCAACTATCGGGTGTAGATCAGGCAATTCAGGAAGCGCAAAAATTACTGAGTAAAGCCCGTAAACTTAATATTCCTGTGATCCATATACAGCATGATGCTGGTATAGGTTCGCCTTATGACATCACCGCAGATATAGGCGCTATTGCTCATGAGGTCGCACCTATTGCGGGTGAAAAAATCATTATAAAAAACTACCCCAATGCCTTCGTACAAACTGCATTAGATTCAGAGCTTGCGGGGTTAGGAATCAAAAATATCGTACTTGCTGGCTTTATGACGCATATGTGTGTCAACTCGACTGCGCATGGCGGCTTTAACCTTGGTTACTCATCTACCATTGTGGCGAGCGCTACTGCCATCCGCCCATTAATGAGCGCTAACGGTAAGATATTAACTGCTGATGAAGTACATCATGGAGCTTTAGCTTCTAGCCGAGATATGTATGCTGTAGTAGTGGATGACGTTAGTGGGATTCATTGAAAAAATCCATTGAATAGTTTATTAAATGATTTATAAAAATATGTGTCGAAGTGTAAACTACCTCTTATATAAGACTTGATTTACTTGTAGCTAAGGTTTATTGTTCAGGTAGGGTTTGATATGTGGAACCTCTCGGAGAGGGTTGTATTTACTGGGGTTTGCAGAGATCGAGCTAGCTTTTAAAGATCATAAAAATAACAACGAAGTAATGCGGGTTTACAGATAGAAATACTATATTAACGATAGCAAAACTAGAGGAGTCAGCATGAGTTTGGATATATTAAAAGGTCTTGGCGTAAAAATCCCTTACAAGGCCAAGTACGATAATTTCATTGGCGGAAAATGGGTTGCACCTGTTAAAGGGGAATATTTCGATGTAATTACTCCAATTACAGGCAAAGCTTATACCCAAGCTGCTCGTTCAAGCGCAGAAGACGTGGAACTCGCTTTGGATGCGGCACATGCAGCAGCCGAAAAGTGGGGCAAAACCTCTACCGCGGAGCGTTCAAACATCCTGCTTAAGATTGCAGACAGGATTGAGGCAAACCTAGAGTTGATTGCAACCGCTGACACGGTTGATAACGGCAAGCCAATCCGCGAAACCATGAATGCTGATATTCCGTTGACCGTAGACCACTTCCGCTATTTCGCAGGTGCAATCCGTGCCCAGG
>JACDEP010000110.1 GCA_013816325.1 Methylotenera sp. | reverse complement strand
CCTGGAGAACATGGCCTATGAAGATGCCCGAGAGTGGTACCATACTTGGTATGCCCCGAATAACGCCACGCTGGTAGTCGTTGGCGATGTGAAAGCGGCTGAAGTATTAAAATTGGCGAATCTGTATTTTGGCAAAATAAAACCCAAAGCTTTGCCGGCCCGTAAGCCACAGGTAGAACCAGCGCAAATAGGCGAACGCCGTGTGAATGTTAAGGCGCCTGCAAAGTTACCTTATATATTGATGGGCTATCACGTTCCAGCGTTAGTTGATCCTGATAATGATTGGGAGCCCTATGCGCTAGAAGTGCTTGCGGGTGTATTAAGTGGTAACCCAGCGGCCAGATTGAACCAAAAACTGGTCCGGGAAAGCCAATTAGCCATAGATGTCAGTGCAGGCTATGATTTATTGTCTCGTGGGCGGTTGAGCTTATTCGAGCTGGACGGCACGCCTAGCGAAGGAAAAACAGTTGCTGAGCTTCAAGCTGCATTATTGGACCAAATTGAAAAGGTAAAAACTTCCGGCGTTACCGAAGAAGAACTTAATCGCGTTAAAGCCGGTGTGATTGCGGCTGATGTCTACCAGCGCGATTCCATGTTTTACCAAGCCATGCAAATCGGCACCATAGAAACAGTGGGTTTTTCCTGGAAATTTTTGGACGAGTACCCAAACAAACTCCGAGCAGTAACGCCTGAACAAGTGCAGCAAGTAGCAAAAAAATATCTGCTGCCGGATAATCTGACCATTGCTACTTTAGACCCACAGCCTTTGGACCCAAACGCTAAGCCGCAAGGCAAACCGCATATCCATTAATGCTGTATGGCACATTCGAATTGAATCAAAGAATTTAGGCAGGCTAGAATGAATTTGAAAAATATTAAAAATTTCCTCATGCTCGTATTGTTGTTTAGCAGCTTTAGTGCCGTAGCGGGGGTCAAAATCCAGCAATGGCAGACCAGCAGTGGTGCTGAAGTTTATTTTGTTGAGAACCATGATCTTCCAATTATCGATTTAAGTGTGAATTTCCCGGCGGGCAGTGCTCGCGATACTGCGGAGAATTCTGGCGTTGCAGGTGTCACCCGATATTTGATGACGCTAGGCGCAGCGGGCATGACGGACGAAGTGATCTCTAACAAGATGGCGGATATCGGTGCGATATTAAGTGGGGAGTTCGATGCCGACCGTGCCTCATTCAAACTGCGTACACTGAGCAGTGAGCGTGAACAAACCCAGGCGCTGGACGTATTCACTAAGATTCTGCAGAAGCCGGATTTTCCGGAAACCGTACTTAACCGCGAAAAAGCCCGCATCATTGCTGGTCTGCAGGAATCTGCCACTCAGCCTGAAAGTATTTCCAGCAAAGCCTTTATGTCGGCACTTTATGGCAAACATCCTTATAGTCTGGATGAAAGCGGAGAGGTCGATACCGTAAGTAAACTTAAACGTGAAGACCTGCAGAATTTCTACACCAGGTATTACAGTGCTAAAGGATCCGTGATTGCCATGATAGGTGATATGACTCGCGATCAGGCCAATAAAATCGCGGAGAATATCGCAACTGGTATGCCACAATCTGCCGAAATACCGCCAATTGCTGCAGTGGAGTTACCGACTAAGTCAATTGAGCAGCGCATAGTGCATCCGGCCTCGCAATCGCACATCCTAATTGGTTATCCTGGCATCAAGCGTGGCGACTCTGACCTGTTTCCGTTATATGTAGGTAACTATATTCTTGGCGGTGGTGGCTTTGTATCGCGGTTAACCGAAGAGGTGCGCGAGAAACGCGGCTTGGTCTACAGCGTATATAGCTACTTTATGCCGATGGGTGAATTGGGCCCATTTCAGATTGGTTTGCAAACGAAGAAAGACCAATCCGAAGCTGCCATTAAATTAGTTAAGCAGACTTTGGACAAATTTCTCAAAGATGGCGTGACGGAGGCTGAGTTAAAAGCCGCAAAAGACAATATCATCGGCGGGTTTCCTATGCGCATCGATAGCAATGGCAAGATTCTGGATTATTTGGCGATGATAGGTTTTTACAAATTGCCACTTAATTATTTAGACGAATATAACAAGAATGTGGCTAAGGTAACGACATCGCAAATCAAGGAAGTATTTAATCGTCGCCTGAAACCTGAAAACTTTGTCACGGTCATTGTGGGCGACCCGGGTTCAAAGTAGTGCGGCATTAAGTAATGCAGCATAAATAACTTAAGTAGTAAAATGTGTTCTTTACCTTAGAACGCATTTTTCTTTTTGAGCAAATCCCCATTTAAATCTGCAAACAGCAAACTTAATACCATCCGCATCAATGCTGGGGTATGGCGTAGTCGCTTGATTAAGTTTCCCAATGCTGATGGCTTACGCCCAACCCCAGAACGTGTGCGTCAGACTCTGTTTAACTGGCTGGGGCAGGACTTAACTGGC
Source organism: Methylotenera sp. (assembly GCA_013816325.1). Lineage (GTDB taxonomy): Bacteria > Pseudomonadota > Gammaproteobacteria > Burkholderiales > Methylophilaceae > Methylotenera. The sequence goes on along the minus strand of JACDEP010000110.1, from coordinate 4,903 downwards.
CGAACATGCTTGGATTTGTTTGCAGGCACTGGGGTCATGGGATTCGAGGCACTCTCCCGCGGCGCGGCGGCTGTGACCATGATAGAGAAATCAGTGCCTGCTTTTAAGGCTTTAATGAGTAATAAACAGGCGCTACAGGCAGAACAGGCGCTGCTATTAAATCAGGATGCAATGCAATTTTTGGCTACTAACGAGCAAAAATTCAGTCTTATTTTCTTAGATCCGCCATATACCCAGCAATGGTTAAGTAAATTACTTCCAATACTTTCCCAGCACTTACATGCAGATGGCTTGGTATATGCTGAGGCTGAATATGCGATAGATAGTAAATCGGAATTTGCTGCTGATTGGCAAGTACTGAAACAAGGCAAGGCAGGCAATGTTTTCTATCATCTGCTAAAATCGCAGCATGGCACATCCATCCCTTAGAGTAGTTTACCCTGGCACGTTCGATCCTGTGACGCTCGGACATGAAGACCTTGTCCAACGTGCTGCAAAATTGTTTGCCCATGTCATCGTGGCAGTCGCCGGCAGTACCAATAAAACCACCATGTTTAGCCTGGAAGAGCGCGTTCATTTCACCAAGGGAGTGTTCAGCAACTATAGCAATGTCGAAGTCTTGGGATTTTCTGGTTTACTGATGCAATTCGTCAAAGAACAGAATGCACATATGGTGATTCGCGGCCTGCGTGCAACCGCAGATTTTGAATACGAGTTTCAATTGGCTGGCATGAATCGTAAGTTATATCCTGAGTTCGAGACCTTATTCCTGACTCCAGGAGAACAGTTCATGTTTGTTTCATCTAGCCTAGTGCGTGAAGTAGCTGCGCTAGGCGGAGATGTACATGAATTCGTATCATCTACTGTGGAAGACGCGATTAAATTAAAGCTTAGCGCATGATAAAAAAAAGAGATTCGTTTTGCAAATAAAACGCAAGAAGCCGGGGAACGAACGACGCAGGCATATAGATGCATAGGCTAGGGGTAAGTGAGCACGTGACGCTGCGATTTGTTCACAAAACGAATTTATGGCTTTGATGATTACAGATGAGTGCATCAACTGCGATGTTTGCGAGCCGGAATGCCCAAATGGCGCTATCTATCAAGGTGAGATGATTTATGAAATCAATTCTGATTTGTGTACGGAATGCGTAGGGCATTTTGATAAGCCGCAATGCGTGGAAGTCTGCCCGATTGATTGCATACCGCTAGACCCAGACGTGGTTGAGAGCACAGAACAATTGCTACACAAATACTATCAATTAACATCAGTTAAATAAGCTAGAGGATATTAAATGCGCATGCTACACACCATGCTCCGCGTTGGTAATATGGAGCGCTCAATCAAATTTTATACAGAAGTGTTAGGTATGAAAGTACTACGCCAGCACGATTTTCCAGATGGAAAATTCAGCTTGGCTTTTGTAGGCTATGGTGATGAGAGTGACCATACTGTATTAGAACTTACCTACAATTATGGTGTGGAAAATTACGATATGGGTAAAGCCTATGGTCATATAGCGCTTGAAGTGGATGATGCCTATAAAGCCTGTGAAGCGGTTAATCAGGCCGGTGGCAAAGTGGTACGTGAAGCCGGGCCGATGATGCATGGCACTACGGTGATTGCTTTCGTAGAGGATCCAGATGGCTATAAGGTTGAATTCATCCAAGCTGGTACTTACTAGAGCATTTTAAACTATGACTTGGTGCCTGTATTTGCTGGAATGTAATAATGGCGCTTATTACGCAGGCATTACCAATGATTTAGAAGCGCGGTTTAGCGCTCATTTATCTGGCAAGGGCGCGCGATATACCCGGGCTAACCCGCCTGTCAAAATCATTGCTAGCAAATCATATGCAGACCGCTCCGAAGCCAGCATTGCCGAAGCACAATTAAAAAGCTTACCTAGGCATAAAAAGCTGCAATACTTTGATAATACTTATCACCCGCCGGTAGCATAAATGATTATTCGCAGTAATACTTCAGGTAACGCATGGCCGACTATCGCATCTCATAATGATGCTATTTTGCTTGGCCTGCAATATCAATTGGAACAAAGCCAATGGCTGACGCCCGAGCAGATTCAGCAGAGCCAGTTAAAACAGGCGCGTCAGTTATTAACACATGCGCTCACGACGGTTCCTTATTACAAAGACAGCCTTTCGCTACTCTCTATTGATTCTATTCCGGATTTAGATTGGACTGCTTGGCAACGTATTCCAATCCTTGTAAGGAAAGACGTACAAGAAAACTCACAGAATTTGATCAGTAAAACCATTCCACAAGATCATTTGCCAGTAGGCGCGGGATTGACATCCGGTTCTACTGGCCGTCCAATTAGCCTGTTACGCACTAGGGTAACCAGCCAGATGTGGGATGCATTTACCTTACGTTCGCACCTTTGGTATGGACGAGATTTATCCAAAAAACGCGCAGCCATTCGTTATTTTGAGGGAGACATTGCCGCTGCACCTTTAGGAGCTATGCAGCAAGGCTGGGGAACCGCAGCCGATATGTTTCTGCCACACGGCACTGTGATCGCTTTGAATGTCTCTACACCTATCGTAGAACAGGCAAAATGGCTGCTTAAGGAAAATCCTGAGTATCTGATTAGTTACCCAAGTAATTTAGCTGCATTGGCGGAGTTTTGCAGCAAAGAGCAGATTCAGTTTTCTAACCTTAAGGAAATTGCGACGATGGGTGAGCTGCTTTCGATAGAGCAACGTAATGCTTGCCGTGAAGCATTCGGTTTAGAGATCATTGACACTTATAGTGCCGAAGAAGTCGGTTATATCGCCATGCAGTGTCCATCAAGCCAGCATTATCACGTGCAATCCGAAAACGTATTACTTGAAGTGGTAGACGAGGCTGGCAAACCATGCAAAACAGGGGAAGTTGGCCGGGTAGTGTTAACTACTTTGCATAACTTCGCTAAACCGTTGATACGCTATGCGATAGGCGATTATGCGGAAGTTGGGGCTCCCTGCCAATGTGGACGCGGCTTGACTGTGCTCAAGAAAGTAGTAGGACGCTCAAGGAATATGTTTATCCGGCCAGATGGCCAGAAGTTTTGGCCTAGTGTACCCAGATTTACTGATGAAATGTATGCGGCATTACCAGCAACAAGACAGACGCAATATGTGCAAAAGGCGCTAGATTGGATAGAAGTCAGGGCAGTGGTGGAGCAGTCCTATTCATCCGAGTTAGAGGCAAAGATAACGACATTTTTTCAAAAGCAATTTGAATATCCATACCGAATGACATTTACTTATCACCACAGTCTGGTGAATGTTAATAACGGAAAGTTTGAAGAGTTCTTATCCGAGTTATCGTAAGCTTATTTATTCTTTAGACGGAGCGTTAAAGTGCTCGGGCCACGTAGCACATTATTATTCCTCCATATCGTTGGGCTATCCAGAACCCAAGTTTCAGGTAAGCGCTCTAGTAGTTTTTCTAATGCAACCCGCATCACCATGCGAGCCAAATGTACCCCTAAACAATAGTGTATACCATGTCCAAAAGAGAGCTCGGGGCCTGATAAATCTCTTTGAATATCGAATATTTCCGGATTGGGAAAGCGTTTGGCATCGTGATTGCATGCGCCTAAAGCAATAATGGTCGTTTCCCCCGCAGCTATTTTGATTTCGCCAAAATTGATATCCTCACTCGCTGCGCGTGATCCAGTAAATTGTACTGGACAGTCAAAGCGGAGGATTTCCTTAATGGCATTCTCTAAAAGCGCTGGGTTGTTGTGCAGTAACGTAAGCTGGTTAGGATGATTTATTAAGGTGTGAACTGCTATGCCTATGCTGTCTGCCACCGTTTCCTGGCCTGCGAATAGCACTTGAGTGATGAGGCTTACAATTGTGTTGTGGTCAGGATTGCTATCACTATTAAGAGGTTTAATTAACTGAGATATTAAATCATCTGCTAAATGTGATTTTTTCCATTCGATGGCTTCTTCAATGTAAGTGATTAACTCATTTAAAGCGGCCATTCCAGGTGCATAGGCATCAGGTACATAGCCTAAATCCAAAACATCAGCTAATTTTTTTGTCACTGATTTAAACCAGAAAATGTCCGGACATGATACGCCCAGTACCTTGCTAATTGCACCTACGGCTAATGGGTATGAAAACTCTTGTTGAATTTCAAAAGTGCTTTTACTTAATGCATTGTCTAATAACTTATCAGCATCACGTCGAATAGACTCTTCTAATGTTGCTAGGCGAGCCTCTTTAAATGCATCAACAAGCAATGCACGTCTAACCGTATGTATAGGCGGATTTTGAAAGAGCGGCCATTCAGAAAGATGTTGCCATATTAATGATCTGTCGTTGGTAAGTACGGCATCAACATCCATATTCGGAACTTCAGTGCCAAATAAGGGTTTATGAAAAGGGGCTTTCAAGACCTGCCTAGCCTCTTCAAAACCAAAGAAATACCAAGTGCTTTCATAACCAGGAATGCTAGCGTGCCCACGCTGGATAGGCCCTTGCTGTGCAAAGCGTTTATACGCTTCGTAAGGGTTTAACCGAATGTCAGAATCTAAAGGATTAAATAAAGATGACGTCATGACAATGTTTTATAGAAGATCACTCGATGCCCACCAGATGAAACATCGCCAGGAATAAAGTCCTGCATAGTCCAAAGAAATGTACAGTCCAGCATACGATAATAAAAGCGTAGGATAGGTTCAGCTAGATAGTCCTCTAAAGTAGGGGTATCGCCAAATTGTAGCTGGCGGTCGATTGCCATTTTAAACTTTCCAGAATATGCAATGTGTTCTGTACTTGTGTTGCTGCCATTGTACGATGGACAACGGCCATCTCCTACAAGGTAATGACAATGATCTTGCTTTGCAAAATCAATCACTGCCATGATTAGCGCACGTGTCATTTC
>JACDEP010000109.1:3063-7382 GCA_013816325.1 Methylotenera sp. | reverse complement strand
ATTATGAGCTCATTAATATAAAGGAGAACGTCATGGGCTTAGGTACAATTCTATTTATTATTGTTGTATTTCTGTTATTGGGTGCTATTCCTGCATGGCCACATAGTCGTGGTTGGGGATATGGACCAAGCGGTGGTTTAGGTCTCATTCTGGTTATCGTTATCATACTGATCGTATTAGGAAAAATTTAGCAGGCAGCTTTGATAAGGGGTAAGGTATGGCGAATCCTAGAATCAATATGCTCAATATTAATATAGTGCTAAGCACTATGTTAGTGTTGACTGCGTGCGGTCAACAAGCCACCCTACCAGTAGCTGCGGGCATTGGGCCTAGTCCTACTTTACCCCCCCCTAATAAGACATTGATTCCTACTGTCAATATTGCACCCGCTAAAGGTTGGTCCAGCAATGGCATGCCAGTAGCGGCGCCAGGTACAAAAGTCGTAGTGCTGGCAAAAGAATTGAATCATCCCCGCTGGCTATATGTGTTACCCAATGGCGATGTACTCGTCGCGGAGACCAATGCCCCGCTCAAGCCTGATGATGGCAAAGGCATCAAAGGTAAAATCATGAAAATGGTCATGAAACGCGCCGGCGCCAGCGTGCCTAGCCCTAACCGTATCATTCTGTTGCGTGATAGCAATGGTGACGGCGTAGTGGATCAGAAATCAACTTTCATCGAAAACCTCAATTCACCATTTGGTATGACATTGGTCGGCCATGATTTATATGTGGCAAATTCCGATGCCATCGTTAAATTCCTCTACGTGGAAAATGCGTTGAGCATCACTGATAAAGGCCAAAAACTTGTGGATCTGCCGGCAGGCACCATCAATCATCATTGGACCAAAAATATCATTGCCAATAAGGATGGTACGAAGTTATATGCAACCGTAGGCTCGAACAGCAATGTAGCGGAAAACGGCATGGAAGCGGAAACTGAGCGGGCCGCGATTTTGGAAGTTGATATCAAATCCGGACAGCATACGGTGTTCGCCTCAGGGCTGCGCAACCCGAATGGCATGGCCTGGGAACCAGAAACCGGCGTTTTATGGACAGTTGTAAACGAACGTGATGAGATAGGTAGCGACTTAGTGCCTGATTACCTCACATCGGTTAAACAAGGCGGATTTTATGGTTGGCCTTATAGTTATTATGGCCAGCATATAGACGACAGGGTTAAGTCCCAAAATACCAAATTAGTTGCTAGCGCTATACCGCCTGACTATGCTTTAGGGCCACATACGGCTTCCTTAGGTTTAACTTGGAGCGGCGGTAATCAATTGCCGGCGGAATTCAAAACCGGTATGTTCATAGGTCAGCATGGTTCGTGGAATCGTAAACCTCTTAGCGGATATAAGGTGATCTTTGTTCCTTTCAATACAGGCAAACCCGCTGGTGAACCTATTGATGTACTGACTGGGTTTGTAGATAAAGATGGCGATGCATTTGGCCGTCCGGTAGGCGTAGCGATTGATAAGCAAGGTGCTTTACTAGTAGCAGATGATGTAGGAAATACTATCTGGCGCGTTACTGCAATCCATCCGCCACGATAGCTAACCCTTATGCTATAGGAACATTCTTACAAAAAAATCAATCAAATCTTACAGTAAATGTAGGTTTTTTCTGATGCCACCTTTGTAGGTAAATCCTCATTATGAGACTTCTTGTTAGGAGAGTCTCATGAGTGCATTAATAAAATCAATTCCAGCTAACTCAAATAAAATTCAGCTAAATCGTTTATTAGCTGCTCTGCCTTATGACGAATGGGAGCATTGGGCTCCAGACCTAGAACCGGTCGATATGTCTGCAAATGAAGTGCTCTGTGAACCGGGCGTGCAGCCCGCTTACATGTTTTTCCCCACCACTGCCGTTGTTTCCCTTTCTTATACTACTGAAGATGGCGCCTCGTCCGAAATTGCCGTGGTCGGTAATGACGGTGTGGTTGGCATCTCCTTATTTATGAATGGTAGTAATACGCCTAGTCAAGCCATGGTACAGAGTGCTGGCCAAGGCTATCGGCTCAGAGCCCAGTTAGCAAAAAAAGTCATCAACCGTGCTGGTCCTATGCTTGACATCCTGCTACGTTATTCACAGTCCATGCTGGATCAAGTGACTAAGACGGCGGTGTGTAATCGTCATCATTCCATCGATCAACAATTATGCCGTAGGCTATTGCTAAGCCTCGATAGGCTTGATACTAATGACTTATTGATGACCCATGAAATGCTGGCAAATGCGCTAGGCGTGCGCCGAGAAAGTGTGACGGAAGCCGCACTTAAATTACAGACTGCAGGCGTGATTAAATATAGCCGGGGCCATATCCATGTACTGGACCGTAGCGGTCTCGAGAAAAGAAGCTGTGAGTGTTACCTGGCTGAAAAACGAGAACGCAATAATTGCACTAAGCTCAAATTGGTTAATTAATCACTGGTAAATAAGTATTTGGCTAATAAAAAAACGACCTTGGGGTCGTTTTTTTATTGGCTTAAAATCTATATGAATTCAAATTTATTAAGGATTCGAAGTTATTAAGAGGATTCAAAGTGATTAAGGATTCAAAGTTTTTTATGGGCTCGAAGTTATAGAAATCTATCCAGTAATTTGCGACTATGCTTATCCAAATGGTCTATGTCCTGCACCATATAATATACGCTATGGCGATCGGCAACGAGCAGCCTGTTATTGGCTAGGCGTCGGATATGATCTTCAGCCTTCAATACCAACTCAGTATCGCCGCGATTTGTTTCAATAAACCAAGTGCTAGGCGTTGCGAAGCTGGAAACATCTTTGATACGTTTTATGACCGGCATGAATTCGCGCAGCGCCAATTCCGCTTCGATTAATGTGTGTATCTCAGCCGCGAGGCCATCAAGGCTTGGTAACCATGCTAACTCATGACCATTGCTGGTGAATAAAGATAAACCATTATCTGGAGCGCTAATCGGGAACGCTCTCACTGGATAAATACCTGTATGTGCGATACCTTCGGCGGTAGTAAACAATAACTGACCGCTGAAATTGCGAATTAAAGAAAAGTTAAGTGATGTGGGTTTCATGCATTCATCTCTTTATCAGGCCCAGTGGTCGCTTGCGCTACATCATCTAAGTCAGTATCGACATTGCGCGCCTGAGCTTGATACAAACGGTAATAAGCGCCTTCACGTGCCATCAAATCATCATGATTGCCGATCTCCACAACTTGACCTTGGTCTAGCACCACTAGGCGATTTGCCTTATGCAGCGTAGAAAGCCGGTGAGCAATCGCTATCGTAGTACGGCCATGTACCAGGTTATCCAAGGCTTTCTGGATTTCTTTCTCGGTTTCCGTATCTACCGAAGCAGTCGCTTCATCCAGTATCAAAATACGCGGGTCGATCAACAATGCCCGCGCGATTGAAATGCGCTGGCGCTCCCCGCCCGATAAACCATGGCCACGCTCGCCCACCAATGAATCATAGCCGTGCGGTAAACGTAAAATGAATTCATGTGCATGCGCAGCGCGCGCAGCTGCTACGATTTCAGCACGCGTTGCTTCAGGCTTACCGTAGGCGATGTTCTCAGCAATACTGCCGAAGAACAGGAACGGCTCTTGCAACACCAAGCCTATGTTGCGGCGATATTCGGAAATCGGTAGTGATCGAATATTGACGCCATCGAGACTGATGGAGCCTTCCGTCACATCGTAGAAGCGGCACATGAGGTTAACCAAAGTACTTTTTCCGGAACCGCTATGGCCTACCAGGCCGATCATTTCGCCAGGCTCGATGACTAAGTTCAGGTTCTTGATAACAGCACGGTTGCCGTAACGGAAACCTGCCGAATTGATCTCGATTTTTCCTTGCACTTTATCCAAATGAACAGGGTTAGTCGGCTCAGGCACGCTGGAAACATGGTCAAGGATATCGAAAATGCGTTTCGCACCAGAAGCGGCTTTCTGCGTAACCGATACGATACGGCTCATAGAATCAAGGCGCGTGTAAAAACGGCTGATGTAAGCCAGAAATGCGGTGAGTACGCCTACGGTGATTTCATTATGCGCTACCTGCCAAATACCGAAGGCCCATACTAGCAACAGGCCGACTTCGGTAAGCAAGGTTACGCTGGGAGAAAATAGCGACCATATTTTATTGATGCGGTCATTTACCACCAGGTTATGCTGGTTAGCCTCGCGGAAGCGCGCGGCCTCGCGGCGTTCCTGTGCAAAAGCCTTAACTACACGGATGCCAGGGATGGTATCCGCAAGTACATTGCTCACTTCGGACCAAACCCGGTCTATCTTTTCAAAACCAGTGCGTAGCCTGTCGCGAACAATGTGAA
>JACDEP010000109.1:0-3053 GCA_013816325.1 Methylotenera sp. | reverse complement strand
GAATCATCCAGGCGATGAATGGCAGCGGCAACAAAGTCACCAGCGCTAATTTTGCATTGATGGAGATTAATATCCCGGCGGTCATGGCGATCATCAATACATCGGTAGCAAAATCCAATAAGTGCAATGACAAGAACACGCAAATACGGTCAGACTCAGAACCGATACGCGCCATCAGGTCGCCAGTACGTTTGCCACCAAAATACTCGAGCGAGAGTTTAAGCAAATGGTCATAGGTAATGGTGCGTAAATCTGCGCCTATGCGTTCGCTCACGAGTGCCAAGATGTAAGTCTTTGCCCAGCCAAGCCCCCAAGCCAATAGTGCGGAACCGAATAAGCCAAGTAGCAGCAAGGTCACTATATGCAAGTCGATAGGCGCGCCATTCTGGTAAGGAATCAGCACTTTATCCATCAATGGGATTGTCAAATATGGCGGAACCAGTGTCGCTGCAGTGGAGGCCAGCATCAGCAAAAAGCCAGCAAGCAATTGCCACTGATACGGCTTGGCGAATCGCCACAAGCGCAATAGCGTCCAAGTGCTAGGGGGCGCATCTATAGAGCGGCTGCAGCTTGGGCACTCCTCCTCATTCGCTGGAATCGATTCCTGGCATGTAGGGCAAGTAGTGGCATCATCAATGTCTGTACTTTCACCACCCTTCAATAAACTATTCAAGCGTTGCGCAAACTGTTTAATAAGACGCTTGGCGGCGATATCCTGCGCAAGGGTATAGTGCCAAATAGCCATGCGGATGTCACCGGAAAATAGCTCAAGTTTGGCAACGCCCGCATGATCATGCTGCTGAAGTATTAAGCCTTCTTGATAGGGATATTCCGCTTTGCGCTGGTGATCATCACCAAAATAAACCAAGCGCTTATCTGTGACTATAAGCAGACTTTTATTAAAGTTTAAGTGAGCATCTAGGTTGATTTCCAGGCAGGCGAAGATGACTTCTGCGGCTTCAAGCTGTTGTTGCAGTGCGGATTGCCAGGTAATGGGTAGTGCTTGATGTGCCACGAGTGAGGGGAGTAATTGGTTGTTCACAGCGGTTGAGTGTACTACAATCAGATGGTCTTACAAACAGTTATAATGCTGCTTTTGTCAGCTTGCTGTCAGCTTAATTGGGCATACTCGCCCGGTTTATTTCTAATTCATTTCATCTGGACAATTGATGCAGTTCCTCAAGATTTTGCCTTTACGCGGACCAAATATATGGACTTACCGTCCCGTATTGGAAGCTTGGTTGGATATCGGTGTTTTAGAAGATTCCCCCTCTAATGCTATTCCCGGCTTTTACGAACGCCTGAGTGCATGGTTGCCGACTTTGATCGAGCATCGCTGCGGCATAGGCGAACGCGGTGGCTTTCTAGAGCGTGTTCGTGAAGGTACTTGGCCAGGCCATATCCTTGAACATGTTACGCTAGAACTGCAAACTCTGGCAGGCATGCAAGGCGGCTTTGGTAAGGCACGTAGTACTTCGGTCCGAGGTGTTTATAAAGTGGTGGTGCGCTCACGCAATGAAGAAGTCAGCCGGGCAGCACTTCATGCCGGGCGTGACTTGGTGTTGGCGGCTATTGAAGACAAGCCTTTTGATGTAGCTGCAGTTATCGCCAAACTACGCGACATGGTCGATTCGCTATGCTTGGGCCCCAGTACAGCGTGTATCGTCGATGCTGCGACAGAACGCAAAATCCCTTTTATTCGTTTAACCGATGGCAATCTGGTGCAACTGGGTTACGGCGCGAGTCAGCATCGCATCTGGACTGCAGAAACCGATAAAACCAGCGCCATCGCCGAGAGTGTTTCCAGCGATAAGAATCTCACCAAAAGTTTGCTAAGTGCTTGTGGTGTACCGGTACCAGAAGGGCGCTTGGTGGATAGCCCAGAAGACGCATGGGATGCCGCTGAAGACATTGGCTTGCCGGTGGTAGTAAAACCCCAAGACGGCAATCATGGCCGCGGCGTATCTACTGAACTAATGAATCGCGATGAAGTATTCGCCGCATACAAGCTGGCAGATGATGAAGGTAGCGGCGTGATTGTCGAGCGTTTTATTCGCGGTAATGAGCATAGATTACTGGTTGTAGGCGGACGTCTGGCGGCCGCGGTTCGCGGTGAATCCATTGCTGTGACCGGTGACGGTAAAACTTCTATTCGCCACTTGATTGACCGTGATATTAATACCGATCCGAGGCGTGGTGAAGCAGAAGAGTTTCCACTCGATGTAGTGCTACTAGATAAAAACCCTACAGTGAATTTTGAGATTGCACGGCAAGGTTATACGCCAGATTCCCTATTAGCGGATGGGACACAAGTTATCGTCCAGCGTAATGGTAATGTGGCGTTTGATGTTACCGATATCGTCCATCCGGAAGTTGCAGCCGCTGCTTCATTAGCCGCACGTATCGTCGGCCTGGATATCGCCGGCATTGATATGGTGACCGAAGATATTTCCCGCCCGTTGGCCGAAACGCAAGGTGCGATTGTTGAAGTGAATGCTGGGCCTGGGTTGCTCATGCACCTTAAACCTGCGGAAGGGAATCCACAACCGGTCGGTAAAGCTATCGTCGACAACCTGTTTGAAGAAGGCGAAAGCGGTCGCATCCCAGTGGTGGGCATCAGCGGTAGCCAAGGAAAAACCTTGGTGGCGCAAATTCTAGCTAAGCTAATCCATTTAAATGGCCTGCATGTTGGGCTTGCCTGTAGCGATGGCTTGTATTTTGATTGTCGTCGAGTAGATAAGCGGAATTCTGCCAACTGGTCAGCTAGCCAGAAAGTATTGATGAATCGCTCAGTAGAAGCGGCTGTCATCGAAAATAGTTTTGAAACGATATTAGGTGAAGGCTTAGGCTATGACCGTTGTAAAGTTGGCATCGTTACCAATATCCATCCTGAACAGCATTTTGGTGAATATTATATTGAAACGCATGACCAAGTTTTTAATGTAATGCGCACCCAAGTGGACGTGGTCCTGGATGATGGCGTGGCGGTACTCAATGCAGAAGACCCCATGGTGGCACAGATGGCAAGCTTGTGTGACGGTAAGGTCATTTAC
>JACDEP010000007.1:22299-28179 GCA_013816325.1 Methylotenera sp. | reverse complement strand
TATATACCACGCCTGCTCAACTTGGGCTTTACACATCAGTCTAACGGACAAACCAATCCGCTATCGCGCAGTTGGAACCGTGTTTATCTTGAAAGTGGCTGGGAACTGACTGATCGCCTAACATTGTCGGTACGACCATGGTGGCGAGTGCCTGAAAGCCGCAGCAAAGATGACAACCCGGATATTGAAAAATACATGGGCTATGGTGACTTAGCATTGAGATGGGAAAACGAATCACATAAAACAGCGGTTTCCATGGTGCTGCGCAACAATTTCCGTAACGATAATAAAGGCTTTGCCCAACTAGATTTACAACAACGCGTGTTCAATAATCCTTATATCAAGTTGCATTTAATGCTGTCCAGCGGCTACGGTGAGACCTTGCTGGATTACAATCATTCGCAGAATGTATTCGGCTTTGGTATCTCTCTAGGTGAATAAAAAAATAAATATTTCACAAAAATTACTGATATATGCCTCAACCTAGTCTTTTAGAGCGTAGCTTAAAGTCTGTCTGGCATCCTTGCACGCAGATGAAGCAGCATGAATCATTCCCGTTAATAGCTATCAAGCGCGGTGAAGGTGTATGGCTGTGGGATGACAATGATAAGCGTCACCTAGATGCGGTCAGCTCATGGTGGGTCAACCTATTTGGGCATAATAATCCACGTATCAAAGAGGCCATCAAGCAGCAGCTTGATACACTTGAACACGTGATGCTGGCCGGCTTTACGCACGAACCTGTTGTCGAATTATCAGAAAAGTTAGCCAAGCTTACGGGCTTAGGCCATGCCTTCTATGCTAGTGATGGCGCGAGTGCTACTGAAATTGCCCTTAAAATGAGCTTTCATTATTGGCGCAATAAAGGCCAAACGACTAAAACCAAATTCATCAGTTTAAAAAATAGCTACCATGGTGAAACGCTAGGTGCGCTGGGCGTGACTGACGTTGCCCTTTTTAAGGACACTTATGCACCGCTATTAACCCAGTCTGACCAAATGCCGAGCCCGGATTTCCGACTGGCTGAAGTCGGAGAATGTGCCGAAGACTATGCCTGCCGTTGTGCTGATATATTAGAAGAGTATGTCATTACGCATCATGAGCATCTTGCAGCTTTTATCATCGAACCGCTGGTGCAGTGTGCAGCAGGCATGGCGATGTATCATCCTGTGTATCTGCGCCGTGCCTGTGAGATTTGTAACGAATATAATGTGCACTTAATTGCCGATGAAATTGCAGTGGGTTTTGGCCGTACCGGTACTATGTTTGCCTGTGATTACGCAGGAGTATTGCCTGATTTTATGTGCCTTTCCAAAGGTATTACCGGTGGTTATTTATCACTCTCTGCGGTACTTACTACAGACGAGATTTACCAAGCTTTTTATGATGACAGTACGGTAAAAGGTTTCTTACATAGCCATAGTTATACGGGTAATCCTTTAGCTTGCAGTGCGGCTTTGGCAACTTTATCCATCTTTGAAACGGATGATATTTTAGAACAAAACAAACAAAAGTCAGCCTATATGCTCAATAAAATGCAAGTGCTCACTAACTTGCCTATCCTGAACTTGCGCCAACACGGCATGATATTAGCCTTTGAGGCCATTACGTCCGCTGATGATTTTTCCAAAGTATGTTATGCAGAAGGATTGAAGCAGAACTTGCTGCTGCGACCTATCGGTAATACTGTTTACTTCATGCCGCCTTATACCATTACCGAAGACGAAATAGACTTTATGGTAAGTGCAACTGAAAAAACGCTTAAAGCCACCCTGTAAATAATGCCGCATAAGCAATTGAGCAAGTAGTGTTATAGAACCTAATTTTGAAAAAACTCATTCCATTACTCCTTCTATTGCTAAGCCAATCGGCGCATGCGGAATTGCCAATGCCGGTATTAGCTGAACTCAAGAAAATCGGCATGCCGCTGGAAAATGTTTCGGTATATGTGCAAGCTCTGGCAGAGCAACCTGCGTTGCTAAACCCTGCATTGCTGGAACATCAATCCACTACCGCACTTAATTTAGCCAGCACCATGAAGCTGCTGACCAGCTATGCCAGCCTTTCTATATTGGGCCCTACTTATCGCTGGAAGACAGAGATCTATACGGATGGCTCATTGCAAAATGGTGTATTGAATGGCAATCTTTATATAAAAGGCTATGGCGATCCTAGCCTGACTAGTGATGATTTTTACCGTTTGTTGAGTCGCCTGCATCAATCAGGAGTGCAAGAAATCAAGGGCGACTTGGTCATTGATAATAGCTACTTTTCAAGTAAAGCCTCTTTGGCTGGCAGCTTCGACGGTGAATTTTCACGTGCTTACAATGCAACGCCTAGCGCATTTTTACTTAATCAGAAGACTAGCAGCTTCCGCTTTGATGCAGATGCAGCTCGCGTCACTATCCACATGGAACCTGACCTGAAGGAAATCACCATACATAACCAACTTAAACTTGGTAATGCAGATTGTTTAAGCTGGCGTAATTCCATTAGCTATGATGTTAAACAGCAGGATGGCTTAGCAACGGTGACATTCGGCGGTGTATATCCGGCAAATTGTAATGAAAAATACCTGGAGTTATTGACTCTAGATGAAAGCAATTTTGACTATTATTTATTCAAAAAAACTTGGAAAGCCCTAGGCGGCGATTTCAACGGAAAAGTGCGCATGCAAGCTCTACCGCCCAATGCCAGTAAGCTTATACAGCAGGATTCCAAAACGTTAGCGCAGATACTGCCCGACATGAATAAATGGAGTAATAATCTGATAGCGCGCCAATTGTTATTGACGATTTCAGCAGAAAAAGTAGCAATCCCGGCTACAGAAGTAAACGGTGTTTTTGCTATCAATCAATGGCTTAAATCGCAAGGCCTGAATTTTAATGAGTTGGTTATTGAAAATGGCTCCGGCTTATCGCGTATCGAACGTATCAGTGCTCAGCACTTGGGCCAATTATTAACGCATGCTTACTACAGCCCAGTCATGCCGGAGTTGATTAGCTCACTCCCTATTGCGGCGCTTGATGGCACCATGCAAAGGCGTATGAAAAATAGCGTGCTGCAAGGTAGGGCCCACTTAAAGACCGGTAGCATTAATGGCGTATATACCTTGGCCGGATATGTACTCGGCCAGCAAGGCGAGCGCTATGTAGTGGTATTTATGGCTAATGACGCAAAAGCTGCTTACACTAAACCAGCGCAGGATGCGTTGCTTGAATGGGTCTATTCTCAATAAAGCTTTAATAAAGCATGGTTGTAATTCTGATGCACTCAATATGATTTCTAGTATCATATCGGGTCTTACACTTAGCTTTTGTATTGAGTTCTTGTAATTACTTTAGCACCCACCATATGGATTATATAGAAAATGAAATCTAACAAAATCTTAACGATTACACTCTTACTCAGTTTTTTTGCAACCGTAGGCTGCAATGCACAATCAACATCTACACAGGAAAAACCGGCCATGACACAAAATACTAGTACCGCAATTACGGAATTACAGAAAATCGATACGCAAGTTGGCACGGGCCGCGAGGCAGAAGCTGGCTTCAATGTAACAGTGCATTACACTGGATGGCTATACGACACAGCCGCTGAAGGCAGTAAAGGTAAGAAATTCGATAGTAGCCATGACCGTAAACAGCCGTTTAACTTCTTCTTGGGGGGCGGTCAAGTGATTCAAGGTTGGGATGAAGGCGTACAGGGCATGAAAGTAGGTGGAAAACGCACATTGATCATTCCATCAGAAATGGGTTACGGGGCACGTGGTGCGGGCGGTGCGATTCCACCAAATGCTAACCTGATATTTGACGTAGAACTACTCGACGTAAAATAAAATTATCTTAATGCAGTGCGGCAGTGCGCGGTACTCACCTTTCACGCCACACTGTTACGTACCGTCTAGGTTGCTGTTACAGGCGTCTTTCACGGTTTCCCAACATTTTGATTTTATAAATAATGGACAATTGGACTGAAAGTAGCATAAAAAATGCAAGTGAAAATCAAATGGATAGACGGTGTGAGTTTCGTCGGTGAATCAGAAACCGGTCATTCCGTAGTGCTGGATGGCGCGCCAGAGAATGGCGGCCGCAATATCGGCATGCGCCCGATGGAGATGCTATTAATCGGTATGGGCTCTTGTACTGCATTTGATGTGGTGACCATATTGAAAAAAGCTCGCCAGCCGATAACGGATTGCGTGGCGGAAATTGATGCAGCGCGCGCTGATGAAATCCCTAAAGTGTTTACCCAAATCCATGTGCATTTCGTAGTGACAGGTACCGGACTTAACGAAACTCAGGTAGAACGCGCAATTAAACTTTCAGCGGAGAAATATTGCTCAGCGTCTATCATGCTGAGCAAAGCCTGCGAAATTACCCATGACTTTGAGATTAGAACGCCAGAAAGCGTTGCAGCGTAATGCAAAATGCATCAACAATAGCCACAAGGCCAGGCGGCATGTTGGGTATACGCCACGTAGCTTTGTTTGTAAAAGAGTTGGAAGCTTGCGTGAAGTTCTATGTCGATATCATGGGTATGCACATCGAATGGCAACCGGATGCGGATAACGTTTACCTAAGCAATCACGGTGACGTATTTGCATTGCACCGCGTGGATTATGACCCGACACCACAGCAGCGCCTGGATCATATTGGCTTTGTATTGAAATCAATCGAAGATGTGGATATCTGGTACGACTATTTTCTGAAAAATGGGGTGCGTATTACTGAGGCGCCTAAAACCCACAGGGATGGCGCGCGTGGATTTTATTGTTTAGATTCAGTAGGTCATTTGTTAGAGCTAATTTACCATCCGCCCATTTCTAAGCTGGAAAAAGTCTAAACGGGAAAGTCTAAAACGTTATGGATTTAGTAATAGCTTAAACTTCAGTATTACTATTCACTGGAGTAGATTCAGTTACTTTCACGGTAAGCGGCTGCTCATCTTCAAGAATATTTAAAAGCCTGTCTACATTGGGATGTTTGCCCGGGCAATTCTCGGCATCTTCAGTATGTTCTGCATATAGACTTAGCCCCTCTACTGCGGCATCTAGCGAAATCTCACCATACATACGGAACAGGTGGTAATACACTTTAACGGAGCCTTGTGATCCAGGCTTGTTTTCCAGTACGCCGACTGGGCTCCCGTTACTACTGAAAAGCTCAATACGTTGCACATGCGAAGCATCATCCAGTGTTTGTAATACATCGCTAAATTTTTGCATACTTAATAATATCCTATAACTATTTACAGATAGTATGCAGAAGTTGTCATCAACTTAGATACTTTATTCATTAAAAACTTTGCTGGGGTAGGCAGTTCGGCAGCCCCATGCTGTATCGCTACTTGGGCATGTTTAGTTTCATCTAGCTGCATTTGTTCAATAATTTTGCGGGTCTTTTGGTCCGACTCCGGCAATTTGCCCAAATGGCTTGCTAAATGGGCTTCTACTTGTTTTTCGGTCTCAGCTAAAAAGCCTAAATTCCATTTATCACCCAAAATCCCTGCCACTACACCTATGCTGAAAGAGCCTATATAAAACAATGGATTCAGCAGGCTAGTATGTCCGCCCAGTTGTTTAATACGGCTTTCGCACCATGCCAAGTGCTCGGTTTCTTCTAATGCAGCCTGTTGTAATGCAATTGTAGTTTGCGGCGAATGTGCACTAAGCGCCTGGCCGCTATACAAGGCTTGGGCGGAGACTTCGCCGCTATGGTTAACACGCATTAAGGCGCGAGCATGTTTCTTTTCGGCTTCGCTTAGCTCACTCTCTGCGATCTCCATATCAGGATGCGCGCGTTGACTGCGAGGTTGTGCAAATAAAGTACGCAAACCTTTATCAAACTCGGTAATTAAAGTATCAATTCTCGGCAG
>JACDEP010000007.1:15390-22289 GCA_013816325.1 Methylotenera sp. | reverse complement strand
GTTTATATGCTCACAGCATATTTTCTTTTTTACATTTAAGTGTTTCTAAACCCATTTGCCGGGCGATGATTTGTATAGGATGCAACACTGCTACTGAATGTTGGTCACGTAAACCTTCTGCGATGTGCAAACCGCAGCCGATATTAGATGTGGCCAAAATGGAAACATTATTACGCTTAATGGCGCTTAATTTATCTTCGCGCAAATCATTTGCCATTTTACCTTGTGTAAGCATATAAGCGCCTGCACCGCCGCAGCATTGGCCGTTACCTGGCAATGCCTGAACATCTGCCTCCGGTATTTTCTTAAGTAAATCATAAACAGTTTGGTGGCTTTTTTGCACATTGCGCAAAGTACAGGGGTCCTGCACATAGATTGTTTTTTTCATCGCATTAATCTGCAAGCCTGCCCAGTCGCAAGACATTAAAAAAGCGCTGATATCTTGTACTTTGTGCTCCCGCATATAGTCATTCAAACCGGCACCGCAACCGCTAGCAACACTTAGGATGGGTATAGCTTGCTTGAAGGCAGATTCATTTTGCGCTACCAAATTTTTTGCTTCGACTGCATCGCCCATTTGCCTGGCGATACTGCCGCAGCAAGTTTGTGCTGAGGGAATATGTACATCAAAGCCCAATTTATTCAATACATGAATACTGGCTTTCAGGGTTGAGTTGTCAAAAGTATTAGTGGCACAACCCAAAAATAAACTTACTTCGCCGCGCTTGGAAGCAGCTGGGTATAACGTTTTCCAGCGGACTGGCTGCTGTATCTCAGGCAATCGTTTAGCTACGGGCATAATGACTCTGAGCAAACCAGCCAGCTGACTTTTTTGCGATAACCAAATAAGCCAACTTAAACCGTATTGCAAGCTACGGTGACGGATAAATGGCTTTGCCAGAGTAAACCATAGATTCTTTTTTTGGGTATGCAATGCGCGGGAGGTATCTACCAATGCACCATAATTCACGCTATTTGGGCAGGCAGCTTCACAGCTGCGACAGCTTAAACAGAAGTCTATATGTTCTTTAAAACGAGCATTGTTGGGTAATATATCCTGCGCAACGGCACGCATGAGTTGAATGCGGCCGCGTGGTGAATCTGCCTCAGAACCGGTTTTTCGGTAAGTAGGGCAATGTGGCAAACACAGGCCGCAAGCCACACAACGGTCAGCTTCTACTATCAGGTATTCTATGGATAAAGACATGCCGGTATTATAAACCTGAGCGGTCTTCCAATGCGTGGATATTGGTTTGCAGGCATAAAAAATCCGCCTTGAATTAAGGCGGATTTTTTAGTAAGCATTAAACTAATTAGTTTTAGTTGCTTCTATTTTTGCGGGCTCGATTTTAATAACCGGCTTACCTTTAAGGAAGTTCATGGCTTGTGTAAACTGGATATCATCTTTACTGGCCGGCTCAATCGGCGCTGCCGGTTCTGCATATTTCTTATCATTGGCTTTTTCTTTTGCCAGTTCTTTAGCCGGGGTTATTTCTACTTTCTCACCTGCTTTCAAATCTTTCGGATTCGTTAAGTGGCGTGTCAGGTCGGCTTCATGGATATTACCCGATTGGTCAGTACCGTCTTCCACTATATAATCCGGCACGATACCTTTCGCTTGGATAGAGCGGCCATTTGGCGTGAAGTAACGTGCTGTGGTCAGCTTGATTGCCGCGCCGTTATTCATAGGCATAATGGTTTGTACTGAGCCTTTACCGAAGCTCTGGATACCAATTAATGTGGCCCGCTTATGGTCTTGCAATGCCCCTGCAACAATTTCGGAGGCAGAAGCGGAGCCTGCGTTGATCAATACCACCATGGGTACGGTTTTCAGGTCATCAGGCAAGTCACGGATATAATCATTTGCTCCGCCGCCACGTGCATAATTTTCCGGGTTGGCAGTCAACTGCATTTTAGAATCTGGGGCACGGCCTTCGGTATACACGACCAAATCCCCTTTCGGAAGGAATGCCGCAGCCACCCCAACGGCCCCATTCAATAAGCCGCCTGGATCATTACGTAAATCAAGCACAAAGCCTTTGAAAGGACCTTTATTCTCATCATGCATGAGCTTGATCGCAGTAGCTAAATCTTCACCGGTATGTTCCTGGAATTGCGTTACCCGGACGTAGGCATAGCCGGGCTCGGTTAATTTATATTTAACGCTTTTATTTTTAATGACAGCACGAACCAAGGTAATCACCAACGGTTTAACCTCGTTTTTACGTAAGATCGTCAATACGATAGGCGTGTCTGGCTTGCCGCGCATGCGTTTAACCGCGTCATTCAGGTTCATGCCTTTAACTGGAGTGTCATCCAGTTTTACGATGAGGTCACCGCTTTTGATGCCTGCCTTGTAAGCCGGCGTGTCTTCAATTGGTGAGACTACTTTAACCAAACCGTCTTCCATGCCGACTTCGATACCTAATCCGCCAAACTCGCCTTGAGTGGAAGCTTGCATGTCCTTGAATGAATCCGGATCTAAATAGGTGGAATGTGGGTCCAAACCAGTTAGCATGCCGCTAATGGCTTCTGAGATGAGTTTTTTGTCTTCAACAGGCTCTACGTAATCACTTTTGATTTTGCCGAATACTTCAGCGAAAGCGCGTAAATCATCAAGGGGTAATTGCTGCTTAACCATTTTATCTGCAAGTGCAGAATAGGTAAGGCTTAACATCAAGCCTAGAATTAAACCCATGCCGATGAAGCCGAGTTTCGCAAAACCTTGATATTTATTTGTGTATCGCTTGTTAACTTGCATGTAATATTGTTCCTAAATAGATTGCGCTACGTGAGTAAGACCGACAACGCCATAATAGTTTCAAACATTATTTCTTTTTGTTTTTATGCTGTAAATTTGCTATTTCACTGGCAGTAGAAGGCCGTGTTGATTCAGTTTTCAGCTTTAGTAGAAATTTTAAATCGCCCGATATTACAAAGTATAACAGTAAGGATGAATATATTGCGTGAGCCAGATAGCGAAAGTAATAACAGTGAAATGAGCAATAAACCAAAAATCAACAATGTGGAAATTACCTACTGCACACAATGTCTATGGCTTTTACGCGCGGCTTGGTTGGCTCAAGAACTGTTGACGACTTTTGACCTGGACCTTACCAGCGTCGCTTTAAAACCTGGCACTGGTGGTGTGTTCCAAGTGACGTTAAACACCGTGTTATTGTTCTCCCGTAAGGATGCAGGACGCTTCCCCGAAGCGAAGGAAATCAAGCAATTGATACGTGACCACATCGACCCTGAGCGTGACTTGGGACATAGCGATCGTGCAAAAAACGAATCTGTTTAGCAAATGTGCTTGATAGTGACAATGCGAACTATTTGCAATTCTGCAAAGTTTTTTTGTTTGGCATACACTTCTTACATTGAGCACAATGCTTAATTAGGCATATAGAAAAGGAGAACAAAAATGGCTGCAGATCATGGAGCAAATAGCCCGGTAGTTAACGCACTTAACACTATTTTAGAATTTGAATTAGCAGGAGTGGTGCGCTACACGCACTATGCTTTGATGGTGTTTGGTTACAACCGTATTCCTATCGTGTCATGGCTACGCGGTCAGGCAACGGAGTCGTTAATGCACGCTGATAAAGCGGGTGAGATTATCACGCACTTGGGTGGTCACCCGTCATTGTCCATCGGGCCGTTGCTGGAGACACATAATCACGATATTGGCGATATCCTGCGTGAATCATTAGCACACGAGACCGCTGCATTAAATGCTTATAAAGCGCTGCTTAATTTGGTAGAAGGTGACTCTGTAATGCTGGAAGAATATGCACGTGAAATGATTTACCAAGAAGAACTGCATTTAGGTGAAGTCGATAAAATGTTGCGCAAACCTGGCGATTTAGCTAAATTCAACGCTTAATTTTAGGCATTTAACTAGATTGAAAGCGGTGCAAGCCGCTTTTTTTATTGGGATAAATCTTTTGCTACGGGTGTATTTTTTTTATCTAGGCGCTGAGCGCCATTGTAATGTCTAGCCCAGTAGCCATCCTGCATGTTCTCAACTCGCACTTTACCGCCACTACTTGGTGAATGGATAAAACGGTTATTACCAAGATAAATACCGACATGCGAAAAAGCGGATTTTAGCGTATTAAAAAATACCAGATCACCCGGCTGCAATTCATTTTTAGGTACAGTTGTCCCTAGCTGGCTGATCTCAATCGCACTTCGTGGCAAAGTCAGGCTAGCGGCCTGCTTGAATACATAACGTACAAACCCACTGCAATCAAACCCAGTTTCAGGTGAGTTGCCACCGTATTTGTAACGTATACCGGTCAGGCTTAATGCATTGACTAGCACTTCGCGGGCACGCTCAGACCAGTTTTCCTGGTCGCTAAGTTCTTCATATTCTGAGACCTGCGCATTGATTTGTGCCTCACTAAGCTTAGGTGCAGGCTCAACTGCAACACAGGATGCGCTGGACAATGCGAGAAGTACTGATAGGAGATATTGCGGTTGCAGAAATTTAATCACCCCCGATTATAAGAAATTAATTGTGAATTGCCAAACATTCCCAATAAATTCAAAAACATTCGTCATTAATCTAGCCCTAAAATAATCAGACTAAAGTAAAGTCAAAGGGAGATTCATGGGATAATTATAGACATCATGAATGAACACAATATCCGCCAAGTTTTTGAAAAAGATGGCATTTTAGCGAAGCATATCAAAGGCTACAGTGAGCGTACGCAACAGCTAGAAATGGCATTGGCGATTTCGGACGCCATCGAAAATAATTCCCAATTGGTGGCGGAAGCGGGTACGGGTACAGGCAAGACGTTTGCTTATTTAGTACCGGCGTTACTCACTGGTGGTAAGGTGATTATCTCTACCGGTACCAAAAATCTGCAAGACCAATTATATAGTCGCGACTTACCCAATATCCGTGATGCATTGAAAGTGCCTGTTACGGTGGCAATGCTCAAAGGGCGTTCAAATTATGTCTGCCACTATCATCTGGAACGCGCGGGCCAGGAAGGCCGCTTTGCTTCACGTGAAGATGCTAAATACCTGCATGTTATCAAGACCTTTGCAGAAAATAGCAAGACTGGCGACAAGAGCGAGCTTAATACCGTGCCGGAAAACGCAACAATCTGGCCTAGCGTTACTTCCACGCGTGATAATTGCTTGGGTGGGGACTGCAGTTACTATAAAGACTGTTTTGTGATGGAAGCGCGTAAACAGGCACTAGCGGCCGATGTGGTCGTAGTCAATCATCATCTGTTTTTTGCCGATGTGATGTTGCGAGATGAAGGGGTTGCTGAGTTGTTGCCCAGTGCAAACACGGTGATATTCGATGAAGCGCACCAATTACCGGAGGTAGCTGGTTTGTTCTTTGGTGAAGATGTTTCTACCAGTCAGCTGATTGAATTAGCACGTGATTGTACAGCGGCGCATTTATCCGTAGCTAAAGATTGCCTAGAGCTAGGAAAGGCGATTCCGGCTTTGGAAAAAGCTGCGAAAGATTTCAGGCTGGTATTTGCTTATGAAGGCTCGCGATTCCCAGTACAAAAAGCCTTAGCGCTTAAGGGTTTTGAAACTGCTTTCGAACACATGCAGACCCAGGTAAAAGCACTGTCAGCGGTGCTTGAAACGCAGGCTGCGCGCGATCCGATCCTGGAAAAATGTTGGCAGCGCAGTGAAGTTTTGCGTGAGTTATTCAGCCGCTGGCAATCAGCCGAAAATAATAACTTAGTGCGCTGGGTGGAAGTGTTTACGCAGTCCGTGCAGTTACATGCAACACCGCTCAGTGTGGCAGAAGGCTTCGGTAAGCAACTCAACGCACAACCGCGCGCTTGGATATTCACTTCCGCGACTTTGGCCGTAAAAAGCGACTTCAGCCATTACGTGGCGCAAATGGGCTTACACGCCGCAACTACCGGTTTCTGGGATAGTCCGTTCAATTACCAGCAACAAGCGCTTCTATATGTGCCACCGGAATTGCCTGACCCGAATAGCCAGACTTATACGGCCAGTGTGGTAGCTGCTGCATTGCCAGTGCTACAAGCCAGCGGTGGCAGGGCGTTTGTGCTTTCCACCAGTTTGCGCGCCATGCGCGAAATACATGCCTTATTAAAAGATGCGTTTGTTGAAAACGGCATAGAAAGTCCGCTCTTACTTCAAGGTGAGAGTTCACGCACGGAATTACTGGACCGTTTCCGCAAGTTGGGGAATGCTGTATTGGTGGGCTCACAAAGCTTTTGGGAAGGCGTAGATGTACGCGGTGAAGCGCTTTCTGTAGTCATTATTGACAAATTGCCGTTCGCGCCACCTGATGATCCGGTACTTTCTGCACGTGTGGATAAACTCAACGCCGAAGGCAAAAATGCCTTCATGGAATACCAGCTGCCATATTCTGTCATCACGCTTAAGCAAGGTGCAGGGCGCTTGATTCGAGATGAGAATGACCGAGGCGTACTCATGATTTGCGACCCGCGGCTTATCACCAAATCCTATGGTAAGCGCATCTGGCAAAGTCTGCCCCCATTCAAGCGCACACGTGATATTGCCGATGTGCAGGCTTTTTTTGAGGAATCAGTGGCTGATTAGATCATGCTGTTGATGCCCGAAGCAGAATATGCGCTTACCGCAATACGTGCCCAAGGGTCCGGTGGGCAAAATGTGAATAAAGTATCCAGCGCGATTCACCTGCGTTTTGATATTCGGGCTTCATCCTTAAGCGATTGGCTCAAAGAAAAGCTGCTCACTACCCAAGACAATCGCATCACGGATGAAGGCGTTTTAGTCCTGAAAGCCCAGCAATATCGAACTCAGGAAGCTAATAAAAAAGACGCTATCAAACGCCTGCATGACATTGTGAATACGGCCAACCAAGTAAAACAGGCACGTTATGCGACACGGCCAACCTACGG
>JACDEP010000007.1:0-15380 GCA_013816325.1 Methylotenera sp. | reverse complement strand
GACGCAGGCTGGAAAGCAAAACGCAACGCGGGCAAATTAAACAAATGCGTGGCAAAATAGCACCTGAATGAAACTACTCGCTTTTGATACCTCTACCGAATACCTTTCGCTAGCCATTTTAAATGGCAGTGAAACCTTTACTTTTGATGTGCTCGCTGGCCAGACGCACTCCCAGATCATCTTGCCACAAATCCAGACATTGCTAGTAGCCGCTGGATTACAGTTAAACGATTTGCAAGGCATTGTTTTTGGCGCCGGCCCGGGTTCTTTTACTGGTGTGCGTATTGCTGCGGGGGTGGCACAAGGATTAGGCTTTGGAAGCAATTTACCTGTCGTGGGAATATGTACCCTTATGGCCTTGGCTGAAGCGAGCGGAACAGATAAAGTAATTGCTTGCCTGGATGCACGCATGGGCGAGGTTTACCATGCCGCTTACCAAAAAACAGCAGGTAAATGGCAGGCCGTAATAGAGCCCGGACTATACAAACCGGATGCAGTGCCGGCAGTCTCAGGTAATGGCTGGATAGGCGCTGGAAGCGGCTGGCGAACCTATGGTGAACAGCTTACCAATATATATAACGTGCAAATATCTGCAACATTACCCGCCTTATTGCCAAGCGCTAGTGCGATGCTCAGCTTAGCCGCACCTATATTTGCTAGCGGTGCAGCAAACCCCGCGCATGATGCCATTCCGATTTATATACGTAACCGGGTGGCGCTTAAAACCGCTGAGCGTGAAAAGGGTTTGCGCTTATGAGTGCTACACCCAAAGCGTTTCACGCGGAACAAAATAAGCAATACACGTTCCGCCCTATGAATATAGCGGATTTGGATGCTGTGATGGAAATAGAGCCACATATCTACACACACCCCTGGACACGCGGCAATTTTAGTGACTCTTTAAGCTCAGGCTACAGCGCTTGGGTGTTAGAAAGAAATGATGAAATGATAGGTTATGCACTTTTAATGATGGTAATGGATGAAGCGCATTTGTTAAATCTGAGCATTGCTAAAGCTTATCAAAAGCAAGGGTTGGGACGTGACCTGCTTGAACACATGATGCAGATTGCCCGTAACCATCATGCGCTGAATATGTTTTTAGAAGTGCGCCCTAGTAATATTTCTGCAATCGCTTTATACGAAAAAATAGGCTTCAATGAGATGGCAATTCGCCGAAATTATTACCCCGCTAAATCCGGCCGTGAAGACGCCGTGCTCATGGGTTTAGCGCTATGAGAGTAATGGCATGGCAATGACCCGTGAAGATATGTTGCGCGAGCTTGAACTGCTACCTGCCTGGAAACTGCGTGAACCCGAGGCTGTGAATCATGAAAAAGCACGGTCGCTTATTGAGTCGCCTGTAGCGTCAGAAGCTATTTCACCAGAAGTGCTGGAACTGCCAATTGAAATCAACCTTGCCATAAAAACTGTCGCAACAAACATTGAGGTTGAGCCTGAAATTGTGCACGTTACAAAGTCAGCAGAAATAAATATATCTGAAATAAATAGTGCGGGAATTGATAATGCAGGAGCAAATAGTGCAGGAGCGGATAGACCAGAATTAGGCGCAAGAAAAATTAACGTAGCAGAGCAAAAAGATAAAGCTGTACTTTATGAACAACGCACAAATACCATTCAGCAGATGGATTGGCAAAGTTTGCAGGAATGCGTTAAAGATTGCCAGGCTTGCGATTTGGCGGCAACCCGTACGCAGACCGTGTTTGGCATAGGTGATGCCAATGCTGATTGGCTAATTATAGGCGAAGCACCAGATGAGGAAGAAGACCATAAAGGAGTGCCATTTATAGGCCCACCAGGGCACCTATTAGATAATATGCTGGCCGCAATACAGCTGAAGCGCAGTGATAATGTGTATATTACCAATGTGCTGAAATGCCGGCCGCCTGAAAATCGCGACCCGCAAGGCGAAGAGATCATGGAATGTGCGCTTTTCCTTAAACGTCAGGTCGAACTGATTAAACCCAAATTGATTCTTGCGCTGGGCAAGTCTGCTGCACAATCCTTGCTGCAATCAGATAATACTATCGACAGTATGCGCGGGCAGCTGCACCAATATAACGATGTGCCTGTGATTGTGACCTACCATCCAGCCTATTTGTTGCGTAATTTGGCAGATAAAGCCAAAGCCTGGGAAGACTTATGTTTTGCAAGAAAGACGATGCAAAGCTTGTAATAGGCCATTGCTGCCTCCATTATGATTAAGTAATGACCGAATTCCAAATTAATTAAGACTGTAATATATTAAGATTGCTAATAAGATTACTAAGGAAAAAACATGAAGAACTTGAATTTGAATGCATGGATTTTGAAGGTTTCAGCCCTATTTTTATTGTTGAATCTGAGCGGTTGTGGCTATAACAATTTCCAAACATTAGACGAAGAAGCCAAGGCAAGCTGGTCAGAAGTGCTTAACCAGTACCAGCGCCGTGCTGACTTGGTGCCTAATCTCGTCAATGTTGTCAAAGGGTATGCTTCCCATGAAAAAGAAGTGCTGACTCAGGTGGCTGATGCACGTTCTAGAGTAGGTAGTATGCAAGTCACACCGGAAGTTTTGAATGACCCAGATGCTTTCGCTAAATTCCAGGCTGCGCAAAGCCAATTAACTTCGGCGCTTTCACGCTTGTTAGCGGTTTCAGAAAATTACCCTAACCTAAAAGCTGACCAAGGCTTCAGAGATTTGCAAGCGCAACTAGAGGGTACTGAGAACCGTATTACCGTTGCGCGTAACCGTTATATCGAAACAATTAAACAATACAACGTGGCAGTGCGTTCTTTCCCAGGCAACCTGACGGCCATGATGTTTGGTTACAAAACTAAGCCGTCTTTTACTGTGGAAAATGAAAAGTCAATTTCAGTGGCTCCTACCGTTGAATTTGGCGATAAGAAGTAGGCAGCTTTACCTAAGGTCATGAAGGTGATTGCCAAGCTAAAAGCGGCCGTGTTCGCGCTCTGTGCACTACTTGTATTCGCATCAAGTAGCGCACAGGCAGAACTTGTTTCTATCCCACATTTAAAGACCCGGGTTACCGACCTGACCCAAACGCTAACTTCTGAACAGCAAAATCAGCTCGAAACCAAGCTTGCTAGCTTTGAGCAGCAAAAAGGCAGCCAGATTGCTGTGCTAATAGTCCCTACCACGCAACCCGAAGACATCGCCCAATATTCCATACGCGTAGTTGAAGCCTGGAAGCTAGGCCGTGCTAAACCGGATGATGGCATCTTGATATTAGTCGCCAAGAATGACCACAAAATACGCATTGAAGTTGGTTATGGCCTAGAAGGCGCGATCCCTGACTTAACCGCTAAACGCATTATTACCGAAATCATGTCGCCAAGTTTTAAACAAGGGGATTTCTATGGCGGCATCAGTAATGCCGTAGATAAGCTTATAGGTATAACCAATGGTGAAAATTTGCCAGCACCTGAAGCTAAAACCCATAAAGGTGGTTTTAATAATATTTTCCCGCTATTAATATTTGGTGGGCTGATTTCAGGCTTATTCCTGCGCAGTATATTGGGTAATTTTATGGGTAGTGCGGCAAATGGCGGCTTATTAGGAGTGGCTATATGGGTATTGGGAATTGCCATGGGAACCGCTCTGGTGCTAGGGCTTCTGGCATTCTTTTTCACCATGATGATGGGCACGCGCGGCATGAACGGGTTTAGTCATTATCCGACCATGGGCGGTGGATTAGGCGGCTTTGGCGGCGGTAGCGGTGGCGATTCATTCTCGGGCGGCGGCGGTGGTTTTGGCGGTGGCGGTGCCTCCGGTGATTGGTAATAGGAGAAATTGCTGATGTCATTCCCACTATTCAAACGCTTAGCGAGGCATCTCTTTATTCTGCCTAGCACCACTAGGCGTTATTTCCCTGCCGAGGCCATGCGCAGAATCGAAGCGGCCATTGCTGAAAATGAAACAAAACATACTGGAGAGATTCGTTTTGCGGTAGAAACCAATCTGCATATGTTGGATATTCTCAGAAAGAAATCAGCTCGGCAGCGCGCTATAGAAATATTTTCCCATTTACGTATATGGGATACCGAGCAAAATAATGGCGTGCTGATCTATTTATTGCTCGCCGATCATGATTTTGAAATCCTCGCAGATCGCGGCATCCATCACCATACGGGAACGGAGGGCTGGGAGCGTGTGAGCCTGGAAATGGAAAAAATGTTCAGGCAAGGTCAGTTTGAAACGGGCGCTTTGTATGGCATACAACAAATCGGCCATAAACTTAGCCAGCATTACCCGGCTAATGGTAAAAATAAGAATGAGCTATCAGATGCGCCCATTATTATTTAGCTTGTTATGCTTATTTGTATTAAATTCTGAAGCTGCGGTTTCAGATATCAACCGTATTTATCATGAAGTGCCTACATTAGATGGTTTTGATATCTGTTCGGGTGGCGGCTGTGTAGAAATCAAACGCGTTTCCTTAACCCCCGAAGAGTGGCAAAAGATCGTTTTTATTTTCAATGCTGACCTAAGTGCACCCAATGCTGAACAACCAAGTACACCCGAAGCTGTCCAAGAGCGTAAACGGATTGCCCTGGCAGTCGGGAAGTTAGAAGAGTTAGTGGGCGTAAAAGCTGGCACTTCTACCGACCGTGCTGGTACTTTCGATAATTCAAGCTATCCCGGTCAGTTGGATTGCAATGACGAAGCCATTAACACTACGACTTATATACGCCTGATGTACCAATATGGCTTGATCAAGCTACATGAAGTCGAGGATATGCGTACTCGCAATTTCTTCTTTACTGGCTGGCCACACACCACTGCGGTGATACAAGAAATAGCAACTGGCCATCGATTTGCTGTAGACAGCTGGTTTTACGATAATGGCGTTCCCGCTACTATTTTGCCATTCGAACAATGGAAGTCTGGCTACGTGCCTGAAGATAGTCCGATCCGACATACCCGCAGTGCAAATAAGCCCGTTGACCAATAAGTCAGTCCAACCAAAGAACTAGTGGACCACTAGGCCAATTGAATAGTGCAATTCAAAGTCGTCATAGAAAACACCTATCTTAGTAAAACTTCTGTAAAATTCGCACTTTGATTTTGCATTGATATGAGCCTTTATGCGCGCCTCCCAATTTTTCTTCAACACTCAAAAAGAAGCTCCAAACGAAGCTGAGCTGCAAAGCCATATCTTAATGGTGCGTGCAGGACTGATTAAACGTCTAGGTTCGGGCCTGTATAGCTGGATGCCACTAGGTTTACGGGTG
This sequence comes from Methylotenera sp., assembly GCA_013816325.1. Lineage (GTDB taxonomy): Bacteria > Pseudomonadota > Gammaproteobacteria > Burkholderiales > Methylophilaceae > Methylotenera. Next base: position 10,127 of record JACDEP010000007.1, on the reverse strand, counting down.
CTGCGCAAAGTTGAGGCGATTGTACGCGACGAGATGAATAAAGCCGGGGCGCTGGAGTTGCTGATGCCAGCAGTGCAACCAAAAGAACTGTGGGAGGAGACTGGCCGCTGGGCAGTGTTCGGTCCGCAAATGCTTAAGATTCAAGATAGACATGAACGAGAGTTCTGTTTTGGCCCTACGCATGAAGAAGTGATTACCGATATCGCGCGTAAAGAGATACGCAGCTATAAGCAGCTGCCCCTTAATTTTTACCAGATACAGACCAAATTTCGTGATGAGATTCGTCCGCGCTTCGGTGTAATGCGTGCACGCGAGTTCATGATGAAGGACGCGTACTCTTTCCACACAGATTTCGCGTCTTTAGAGCAAACATATCAAACCATGTACCAGGCATATAGCAATGTATTTAATCGCTTGGGTTTGAAGTTCCGTGCGGTAAAAGCAGATACAGGAGCGATTGGTGGCGATGGCTCACATGAGTTTCATGTGCTGGCAGATTCCGGCGAAGATGGTTTGGCATATTGTGATACTTCAGACTTCGCAGCCAATGTTGAATTAGCAGAAGCCGTAATGCCTATTCAACCACGTGCAGCAGCGCAAGAGCAAATGTGCAATGTAGATACGCCTAAACAAACAGCCTGTGAAGATGTCGCTAAATTACTCAATATTGGTATTGAGCGCACTGTTAAAGCGATTGCACTGATTGTGACTGTAGATAATAAAGCTCAATTTGTTTTAGCTTTATTGCGCGGCGACCATCACCTCAATGAAGTAAAACTAGCTAAGCTGGCTGGTTTTGCAGATTTTCGCTTTGCCATCGAAGAGGAGATTCGAGCCAATTTAAATTGTCCGCCAGGCTTTATTGGCCCAGTTGGAGTAGGTGCTAATGTACAAGTGATTGCTGATAGAACCGTTGCGGCAATGAGTGATTTTATCTGCGGTGCAAACAAACCTAAATACCATTTGGCCGGTGTGAACTTTGGCCGTGATTTGCCAGAGCCTAGCGTAGTTGCAGATATTCGTAACGTGGTTGAAGGCGACATTAGCCCTGATGGTAAGGGCGTACTGTCACTTTGCCGTGGTGTTGAAGTTGGCCATATTTTCCAGCTACGTACCAAATATTCTGAAGCAATGAATGCCACTTATCTAGATGAAAATGGTCAATCGCAAGTAATGGAAATGGGATGCTATGGCATAGGCGTTTCCCGTATCGTCGGTGCAGCGATTGAACAGGGTAACGATGAGCATGGCATCATATTCCCAGCCAGCATGGCGCCATTTAGCATGGTGATTTGTGCAATTGGTTATGATAAATCTGAACTGGTTAAAACTACAACCAATAAACTACATGATGAGTTGTTAACCGCTGGTGTGGATGTATTACTAGATGACCGTGGTGAGCGTCCGGGTGTAATGTTCGCCGAAGCCGACTTGATGGGCATACCGCATCGTGTAGTGATTGGCGAACGTGGCCTAAATGAAGGCAATGTTGAGTATAAAACCCGCTCTGCCACTGAAGCACAGTCATTGCCTTTAGTGAATTTAGTTGAATTTTTGCAAAGAGTTGCAAAATAATATTGTGGTAATAATTCGATTTGAATACGCCTGATATCGTGAATAAAATCATTTTAGTCGCGCTGTTTACCTTCCTGGGAATAGGTTTCCAGGCAGTCTCTTTTGCTGGGTCACAGAAAGAGGAGCCGCTTTCTAATAGTGTCCGCGCCATGATGCAGCGCAGCGTCAGCGATAAAGCGGCGCCTAAGTTAGTCTTTACTACCCCGCAGGAAGGGCAGGCTTGGATGAGAGAAATGTCCAATCGCCTCAAGAAACGCATTCCAGATGAGGCTTACCGTGAAGATTTGTTGCGCACCGTGCATTACGAAGCCACGCGTGCCGGTTTAGACCCACAAATGGTACTTGGTTTGATTCAAGTGGAAAGCGGTTTCAAAAAATACGCAGTGTCCTCGGTTGGCGCCCGAGGTTTTATGCAGGTAATGCCTTTTTGGGTGCGTAGTATTGGTGCAAAAGATCAGAATTTATTTCATTTGCGTATTAATTTACGTTATGGCTGCACAATATTAAGGCATTATCTGGATATTGAGCATGGAGATATTTATCGCGCTTTAGGGCGTTACAACGGGAGTCTAGGCCAGCCGCAATACCCCAATATGGTACTTGGTGCTTGGCGCAAAAATTGGGGTTATTCACCCCCTATCTTTGAAGGGTCCCCTAAAAACTTGGATAGCGCACCAAGAGCGATCTAATTTCAATCGATTAAAAATCCTCTGTATTTTTGCTCTTTATTAGTGCAAAAAAAGTTTACATTTTTGTGAAAATCCTTCAGTATGCTGCTAGCTAAATATGTTTTAGGGCAACTTACTACATCATGCGCCCGGCATATTTTGCTGTAGTTCGAATCAACTTGCACTCAATTAAATAATTATAGAGGGAGTAGAGTATGTCGAAATTAACCGCGTTAGCTTTAAGCATTGCAGTACTTGGTGGGGTGTGGGCGTTTTTAGCATTAGGACCATTAGCAGGCTCCGTTTTAGTTTGGGCCGGTTTTATCGCTTGGGGCTGTTATTTCCACACTGGTGGTGATAATGCCGCACTTCAAAAAACAATCGTAGGCATGATTTATGGTGCAGTTATTGCAGGTATTGCACTTGCCTTAGTCGTTACTAACCCAGTATCTCTTCCACCAGCAATTGCCGCACCTGTATATATCGCAGTCACAGTATTTTTCTTAGTTATCGTTGCCGGTATCAATTTGCTTTCTGTAGTACCAGCAAACGTATATGGTTATGCAGCAACCGCAGGTTATGCATTATCAACTAATACTGCGGCCAGTTATGGTGCAATGAACTTAACTAACCCAACCCTGATCGTGGCGCTATCTGTAATATTCGGCGCTGTGTTCGGATTACTTTCAGGCAAACTTGCAGGCGTATTAGGTAAATAAGTATGTAAGATGCTTATCAAAGTTTGAATGCAACTTTAAACGTAAAATAAAAAACCGCCGTTAAGGCGGTTTTTTATTTGTACTAATAGTAAGTATCATTTAATTTTTTAATACTTTGAAGCCATAATAGGTACCGAATTCACCTTCAGGTTCGTAATAAACAAACAACATATCATTGGTATAACCTGTGCCATTAAAATGATTCTGCGAGCGCAACTTCATGTCTTTAGGCAGCTCACTTTTACCTACATATTTACCCGTAAGATCAAATATTAAGGCTGCTTTATGGTCTACATCCAGCAAAATTAATTCTTCACCCTTAATGCCTGTATAGCCGGCAAAATGGTCAGTAATATCATCATGAGCAACGCCTGCTTTAGCTAAATCTAAAGTAATCTCACTCACTTTTTCGCGAGATTTTAAATCTACAATCCATACTTTGTTACTGTGTTCCTGCTTAGCGTAATATTGGTTAGTATCCGGGTTATAACTTGGCATCGTTGCAGCATCGCCAAACGCTGGGTTAAAGCCAAATACTTCGGCAGAAGTATCCTTTAAGTCACCAGTTTCAGTCAGGTCTATGGAATAGATGCCAGTATTGGGTGAAAAGCCTACATCGCTGGAAACATTGTAAGTAATGGTTTCCAGCTTATCTGTCTTTGGATTGTAATAAATCGAGCGGTTGTCATAGCCAGGACGTGATGAGTTAACGTATTTACCTTCATCGTCATAGCTATGGATAAAGGATTTTGAAACAGCTGCTTCAAACTCGGTAGGCATCGGCGCTAAGCCGCCATCCGCAATATAGTAGCGTTTCAATCCGGGAATATGCGCAACTGTCATTGGTCTAGTGCTGGGTTTTTGCACCAGAGGGATTTTGATACCGATTTCTGCATTTGGCAAAATCTGCGCTTGGGCTGGGTTGAATATAGCGGACAAAACGAATGAAAATAATATCGGCGAAATACGCATTAGGCTTCTCTCTGTGAAATCTTTTAGTTGATTGGCTAAATTGTCATTAGTATGAAATAGGCAATGTTAGTCTTGGTTTATGTTTTTTTGTTCAATCGAAAGTTAATTACTTTGCTTATATTAATTACTTATTTTATTGCTAGATTTTTCTATCAGCATAGCATCGCCATAACTAAAAAAACGGTACTCTTGTTTAATGGCATGTTGATAGGCTTGCTTTATATTTCCCATGCCGCCAAATGCTGACACTAACATAAGCAAGGTACTTTTGGGCAAATGGAAATTAGTGAATAAACGGTCTACTACTTTAAACTGGTAACCTGGGGTAATGAAGATATCCGTTTCGCCATGACCCGCTTTTAATTCGGCTTGCCTGGCAGCGCTTTCCAGTGCGCGCATCGCGGTTGTACCAATCGCCGTTATCTTTCCGCCACGTGCTTTAGTTTTTGCAATTAAGTCTATCGTTGTCTGAGAGATATCATAAAGCTCGCTATGCATTTTATGGTCATGAATATTATCTACCCGGACCGGCTGGAAAGTGCCGGCACCTACATGCAATGTGACGTAGGCAATATCAATGCCTTTCTGTTTAATCTGGGCCAGGATGGAATCGTTAAAATGCAAGCCTGCCGTCGGCGCAGCGACAGCACCTAAGTTTTTGGCATATACAGTTTGATAACGCTCTTCATCGTCACTAGTGGCAGCGTGGGTAATATATGGCGGCAACGGTAGGGCACCGTATTGTTCCAGCAGATCCAGTACCGGGGTCCCGCTTAAAAAGCATAGTTCGAATAAATCATCATGACGTGCTATAACTTCAACATCAAAGGCATCAGCTAATTTTATCAAACTGCCAATTTTTGGTGAACGGGAAGCGCGCACGTGCGCATAAACCGTATGTTGGTTAATCACACGTTCAATCAGCACTTCTACATTGCCGCCACTATGTTTATGGCCAAACAACCTTGCCTTGATTACACGTGTATCGTTAAAGACCACTAAGTCATCCGCATTCAAGAAGTTAGGTAAATCTACGAACATCCTATCTGCGAGATTTCCGTCTATACCATTAAGATGCAACATGCGACTCGCCGATCTTTCAGAAGCGGGATGTTGTGCAATTAATAAGTCAGGTAAATAAAAATCGAAATCTTGTGTTCGCATAATTCTAAGAGCTTGCTATAATGGCGGCTCGCAATTATACAGTAATGTATATCCAAGGGCCCGGGTGGCGGAATTGGTAGACGCACGGGACTCAAAATCCCGCGTTGGCGACAACGTGCCGGTTCGATTCCGGCCCCGGGCACCAATCCCTTTTATTTTTGCAGGCTTCCCTTTTGTCAGCACTCTTTGTAATTCATATTCATCCTAATTTATTACGATGAACTATATCCGAGTGCGTAATATCATAAACATGTTATAGAGATAAATGTTGTAACTAAAATGTTACAAAATGGAACTTTTTGTCTTGAGTTAAACGCTGCTTTATGTTAATTTACGGTTTAAGCTATTGATATATTTACGTAGTTAACTTCGTGTTTGATTCTCAAGCAATTGGGTTGAATGTAGGTTGTACATAAGTTAGGTTAATTATGGCAATAACGTTTGCAGATACACAGATTACCGTAAGACCCAATAACTCACTTTCGCCGCTCAATGGTTTAAAGCTTTTAGTAGCTTTGGCCTCATTAGCTTTGGTTGTTGCATTGGGGTTTATGCATATAGGCGCGTGGTTGGTGTTGCCTTTTGCAGGCTTGGAGTTGATAGCTTTTGCAGGTGCTTTTTATTATTTAAAATTACACGCTGATGATTTTGAAACTATCACTATATTGGATGAGATAATAGTGATTGAGCAGCGTGTATATAAGAATAGCGTTAAAATCGAATTCCAGCGTTATTGGGCGCGAGTGAATTTGCGTCAACAGGCTGACGGGGAGAGTGGACTTTTTATAGGTTCACACGGTAAAGAGGTTGAATTTGGACGCGGCTATATCAATGAACAACAGCGTATATTTTTAGCCAAGCAGCTTAGAGTAATATTACAGAATAATTAAAACTTGATTTTGGAGTAAGTATGGTAACGCAAGGTATGAAAAACGTAGGGTTAGGCCTACTTCTCTCGCTGGCTGCTATTCATGCAAATGCTGATTACAGCTGGAATTTTCCAGAACCTGTAACACCTATGGCGCTTGATACTCTTCATGTGCATAACAAATTCATGATTATTACTGGGATTATTTTCTTCGTAGTGCTGGCAATCATGATTTATTCAATCATTGCGCATCGTAAAGATAAAGGCTTCCAACCCGTTGCTGATAAAACCCCTTCAACAGCTGTAGAAATATTCTGGACACTTATCCCGTTCGCAATTTTATTGCTGATCGACTTTGTGATCATGGGTATCCCTGCATACCACAGTGTGGTCATGATGGAGGATACGCGTGATAAAGCCACTATGGTGGTGAAGATTACTGGGTCACAATGGCGCTGGCAATATGAATACCTGGATGGCGATGCTCAAGGCATCAAATTCGTGAGTAATTTAACGACTACGGATGATGAGATGCATAACAAAGCCGAAAAAAAAGAACATTACCTATTGGATGTCGATAACCACTTAGTGTTGCCAGTGGGTGAAAAAGTACGTGTGCTGATGACAGCTACCGATGTATTGCATAACTGGTGGGTACCGCAATTCGGTTCTTCACGGGTTGCTGTGCCAGGCTTTATTCGTGAAACATGGGTACAGGTTGAAAAACCAGGCACTTATCGCGGTCAATGCAAGGAGTTGTGTGGAAAAGGACATGGTTACATGCCGATTGTAGTTGATGCCCTACCTATGGATGAATATAAAGTTTGGGTTGCTGCTAAAAAAGAAGAGTTAGCAAAAGCTGCAGCAGGGTCAGATAAAGAGTGGACTAAGGATGACTTGGTTGCTAATGGTAAGACTGTGTACGAGAAAAACTGTGCGGTATGTCACCAAGTCACAGGTGCTGGCTTACCTCCGGCTTTCCCAGCTCTGACAGGTAGTAAAATCGCCACTAGCCCAATCTTTGGTGCTGACGGAAAATATTTGCCAGATAGTCATTTAGATCGCGTATTGAATGGTAAGGGCGTAATGCCGGCTTGGAAAACGACATTGAACGACGTTGAAATTGCATCGGTCATAACCTACGAGCGTAATGCCCTTGGCAATAGCGTTGGCGATATGGTGCAACCATCACAAGTAAAAGCAGCGCGCCAATAATTTGCATCAGTAAAAAAATTAAGTAATTAAATAAATAATTATTTGGATTGAGTAATTAGGAGAAGGCAATGAGTACAACAACGGTAGCACATCATGAAGAGCATCATGATCACCCAACGGGGATTATGCGCTGGCTTACTACGACCAACCATAAAGACATTGGTACGATGTACCTGACTTTCTCGCTGGTTATGTTCTTGGTCGGCGGTTCGATGATTCTGGGCATCCGCGCTGAATTGTTCAAACCGGGTTTGCAATTGATGAACCCTGAGTTCTTTAATCAATTGATTGGCGTTCATGCGCTGATCATGATTTTCGCGGCATTGATGCCAGCAGCGACAGGTTTTGCAAACTGGATGATTCCACTACAAATCGGTGCTCCAGATATGGCGCTGCCGCGCTTGAATAACTGGGGCTTCTGGTTGTTGCCACCTTCAGCAATCCTATTAACTCTACCATTTACTTTGGCATTGTTCGGTATTGGTGATGGCGCCTTGGCTACTGGTTGGACGTTCTATCCACCACTCTCCGTACAAGGTGGTATTGGTGTGGACTTCGCGATTTTTGCAGTTCACTTATTAGGTATCTCTTCGGTCATGGGTTCAATCAACATCATCGTCACTTTGTTCAATATGCGTGCGCCTGGCATGACATTGATGAAAATGCCGATGTTCGCATGGGGCTGGCTAATTACTGCATTCTTATTGGTTGCGACTATTCCCGTGTTAGCTGGTGCAGTAACCATGCTGTTAACAGACCGCCACTTCGGTACGCACTTCTTTGATGCGGCTGGCGGGGGTGACCCAATCATGTTCCAGCACTTGTTCTGGTTCTTTGGTCACCCAGAAGTGTATATCTTGTTATTGCCAGTGTGGGGTTTTATTCCACAAATCCTGGAAACATTCTCTCGTAAGCCTATGTATGGCTATAAAGCACAAGTGTACTCATTATGGGCAATCGGTGCTTTATCTGTTGTTGTGTGGGCTCACCACTTCTTCACTGCAGGCATGCCTGTGCCAGCATTGTTGTACTTCATGTATAGCACCATGGCTATCTCATTACCATTAGCCGTATTGTTCTTCTGCTGGATCAGAACTATGTGGAATGGCTCCATGTCATTCGAAACACCTATGTTATTCGCAGTAGGTTGGATCATCTTGTTCGGTATTGGCGGTTTGACTGGCTTGGTGCTTGCTGACGTTGCTGCAGATGCGCAATATCATAATAGCTACTTCGTTGTAGCGCACTTCCATTACACATTATTTGCCGGCGGCATCATGGGCATTATGGCAGGTGTGTATTACTGGTTACCAAAAATGACTGGTTATATGTACAATGAGAAACTCGGTAAATTGCACTTTTGGTTAACTGCGATCTCATTTAACCTGACCTTTATTCCACAGTTCTTCTTAGGTTTGGCAGGTATGCCGCGCCGGATTCCAGACTACGCATTGCAATTTGCTGAATTCAATATGATTTCATCAATCGCAGCCTTTGTATTAGGATTCTCACAGTTGCTGTTTGTTTATAACATTGTAATGTGCGCAAGAGGCGGTAAAAAAGCCACTGGCCAAGTATGGGAAGGTGCGCGCGGCTTGGAGTGGACATTACCTTCACCGCCGCCTTACCATAGCTTCACTGAGCAACCGATTATTAAATAAGAAATACAGCTTGTTTGGACCTAGTCCAAACAAGCTCATAGAGTAAATATGGACAACAAAGAGAAAAGTACCAAGAGCAGGAATAAAAAGATTGCGCTAATTTTAGGTGGTATTGCGTTGGTTTGGTACGTTGCCTCGATGTTCACAATATGGCATCTGTAGAAGAAAATGCTCCATTATCAGCACAAGAGCAAATCCGTTTAAAGAATAAACGTTTAGGTTTTAAGCTGGTATGGTTAGTAGTAGGTTCTTTGTTATTTGCATTTGCATTGGTGCCAATTTATAACGTGTTATGCACTATTACCGGGTTGAACGGTAAAACAAGCACTACAGCAGCATTAGCATCAAAGGCAAAAGTGGACAAATCCCGTTGGGTGACTGTTCAATTTACCTCAAGTGTAATGCCTGGATTAGGATGGAATTTTTATCCTAAGCAAGCAAGTATCAAGTTGCATCCGGGACAGATTGAAACGGTAATATTCGTAGCTAAAAATATTACCAACCAAGAAGTCGTTGGCCAGGCAATACCAAGCATTACACCTGGTATAGGTGCAGCCAACCTTAAAAAGATTGAGTGCTTTTGCTTTGTAAGGCAATCGCTAAAGCCTGGTGAGCAGCGCGAAATGCCATTACGCTTTTATGTGAGTCCAGAATTGCCGTCGGATGTGTCAGAAATGACTTTGTCATATTCATTCTTTCCTGCCGTAAAGGAATAGTTGGTTTAGTATTTGATATAAAGGTAGTAGTGTTGAAGTATGAGTATTGGCTGACATCAGCCAATAGTAAATTAATATATTTATAACAGTGCACGGGAGTTAATGCATGGCGACACATTCAAATAATCAGTATTTCGTACCGCACGGTAGTATTTATCCAGCAATACTATCAGCAGGTTTGCTATCACTAGCTTCTGGTTTTATTTTTAGTCTTGGTGGCGATAAAGGCTTGGATCATTTACATACGCCCGGTAAATGGATGATGATAGTGGGTGCTCTTGTCATTATGACTATGGTATTCAAGTGGATGGGTACCGTGATTACGGAAAGTCTAACCGGCAAATATCAAAACTGGGAAGATAAATCTTTTCGTATAGGAATGATCGTATTTATCTGTTCTGAGATTGCTTTCTTTGCAGCATTCTTCGGCGCCTTATTTTACATGCGTGTCCTGTCTGTGCCGGATTTAGCGGGTTTCGATCCTGCGTTCAGCCCATACAAAGACTTTTTAGGCACTTGGCCTTCATTAGGCCCAGGTGGTCATACCCAAGGTGTGGGCGGTTTGGTAG
>JACDEP010000108.1:4741-7400 GCA_013816325.1 Methylotenera sp. | reverse complement strand
ATCATAGATAAAACAAGCCCCAAGCTTTAATAGGCTTGGGGCTTGATTGTGAGTTGATTCTATATTAGGCATTAAATATTATTCTAAATCGGCATCCGTATAGGTTTCTGGTGATTCTGTGCGTAGCCTTACCCTTTCAGCCTCGGGCAAACCTTGGTATTCAAGCCACTTTTTTCGCAACTCGGCTTTTCTTTCAGGTGGAAGAGATTGAAACTGCTGATGCTTTTTTCTGGCATTTTCACGCTCGTAAGGCGTCATGCGGCTCCAATTAGTCAGGCGTTTTTTTACAAGCTCCTGTTTAGCCGGACTCATTTTCGGGTAATCACGCGCGATATCCAGCATTTTTTCTCGCTGCCACGGGCGTAGCGTATCCCATTCTGAAGCCAATGGATTCAATACCTTACGTTGATTATCGTTTAATTGGACCCATGAGACATTAGCGTCATCGGCTAGCGCGATATTACTCACAAATAAACACAGGAAAACCACTACGGAATAAGCTAATCTACTTTGGACTCTAACCATGTATCAAACCCTTTATCTGCAAACGCTTCTGGCGGTAACTCTGAGGCTAATAAAAAAGCATCACTATTTTCTAAATTATTATTACTAAACTGTTGGCTAACAAAAAAAGTTAGCACCATCACCCCAGCGAGCATTGCAGCAGACATGGCACGATGATGTCCGAAGTATTGGCCGATATTGTCACCAAACCATACTAATACATTACCATTTTGCTGGGTAGTTTGAATTTGCTTTGCAGACAAACGGCCTACTGCTAATTTGCGGGCGTTCGCCAATCTCTGAAGTGTATCGGTGCGCAAATGCTGGGCATTGTCAGTCAATAGACTGCTTATTTGCCGAGCCATTTGCTCTTCCGTTTCGTTGATTTCTTTTCTGTCCATTGCCCGCCTCCTATTTACCCGAGCCGTTGTCAAAGTTGAGCGTTCCCACCCTGCCTAAACCATTGTTAAAACCTTGTTTCTTAAGTTCTGTCGCCATGGCGCGAACCGCCCGCGAACAATGCGTCTTGACGCTACCTTCAGAACAGCCCATCGCTCTTGCTGTTTCAGCCACATCCATCTCCTCCCAGTAACGCAGTACAAAGGCTTCGCGTTGACGTGCCGGTAACTTTTCTAAGGCACGTTCTATCGATTTAATGGTTTGGCTACGTTCTAACTGGACAGATGGCTCATCACTGTCATCTTCAACGTCTATTGTCTCTAATGGGTCGCGATCACCATCCTCTTCATTGCCGCCAAATGACGAAAGTAAGGTAGTCCACAGATTTCGTACCTTTTGCCGGCGCCAGTAATCGCGCATAGTGTTTTGCAGAATGCGCTGAAATAACATCGGGAATTCAGTAACAGGATTATTACCGTATTTTTCTGCGAGTTTCATCATCGCATCCTGCACGATATCTAAGGCAGCATGGTCATCGCGAACGGCGTAAGCGGTTTGTTTAAATGCGCGCCGCTCAACAGACTCAAGGAAATGTGAAAGTTCTAAAGGTGTAGCCATAATGCAATTATTTATTGAAATTCAAGCATTTTTACAGTTAACGAAGTATATCAGCTTTATATTTTATGCCGAGTCTTTGCATTTGGAGCTAACAGCGGGTTTGGTTACAATCATGTCAATCTTTATGTTAAGTAGACAAATATGTGGCGATTAATTTTTTTAGGCTTGGTAGTAACGTTGATTGTTTATCTATTCAAACGCCAAGTAATCCAATCTAGTAAGGCGAAACAAGACTCAGCTGAAGATAAACATATAGAAGACATAGACATGGTGAAATGCGCCAAATGCTCGGTGCACCTTCCTAGGTCGGAAGCTTATTTAGTAGCCAATGACTTTTATTGCTCAAAAGCACATATCGAGAAACAAACTTAAAACATGCACTTTACTAAATTGCATTCGACATGGAAGCGGCATTCTACAAGCCAAGATGACAAAAGCCTACAAACACGAGCTTTTAACCTAATTAATGTATTCAGGTTATTTTTAAGCTTAGTATTTGTATTGAGCTCTTGGTATATTGGGGATGAGAATTGGCGGGATGCCGCAAATGCAAAGCTATTTTTGCATATTGCACTTACATATCTAGTTTTTAGCGTAATTATATTAGCTATTTATCCTGTACGACTCCCTAACTTACCAACATCGATAGCCACGCTTTTATCACCATTACAAATTGTCGCTGACATCATGTTTGTTACTCTGCTCATGCATGCTGCGGGTGGAATACAAAGCGGCCTAGGGCTTCTACTGATTACTACCATAGTGACAGCCAGCTTGGTTAGTAACGGACGTCTGGCGTTGTTTTATGCTGCAATTGCCAGTATCTGCCTATTATTGGAACAGAGCTATCAGATTGTGAGGTGGGATTTATCAACCGCATCATATACGCAGTCGGTGATGCTCAGTCTAAGTTGTTTTGCCACTGCATGGCTAGCCTTCAGCCTTGCAAAACGCATGCAATATAGCGAAGAGCTCGCCTCAGCACGAAGTATAGACCTGGAAAACTTGGCTCAGGTTAATGAATTGATTACCCAGGAAATGCAAGATGGAGTATTGGTGGTCGACCAAAATTGGAATATCCGTCATTACAACTTGCAGGCAGAATCCCTTTTAGCGCTGTCAAAAAATCAACCGGAAA
>JACDEP010000108.1:0-4731 GCA_013816325.1 Methylotenera sp. | reverse complement strand
TAACGTTAGAAAACCAAGCGCCAGAAATTGCCTGTGTTTTTGAAAAATGGGTTAATCATCCTGAGGGTGATAATAATGTGTTGATTTCTACCAATAACCGAGAGTTAAAACTGCGCTTTATGCCAATCAATGAGTTGCGCGGTGTAGGCGCAGTTATTTTCATCCAAGACTGGAGCCAATTACAGACTGTGGCACAACAGGCAAAATTGGCGGCATTGGGTAGACTCACTGCCAATATTGCACACGAAATTCGCAACCCCCTAAGTGCTATCAGCCATGCCAATCAATTGCTACAGGAAGAAGAAAACGTTTCTGCGCCAACAACCCGTATTTTGCAAATTATTGCAGACAACATCCAGCGTATCGATCAAATCATTAAAGATGTGCTAGAGCTTAATCGGCGGGATCGTACCCAACAAGAAAAGGTGGAGGTACATCAGTTCTTGGAAGATTTTCATGCGCAATTCTGCGCGGTGGAAAAAATCCCTGTTGCTAATATCGAACTGAAGATTTCCCAATTAAAGGATTTGTACATCAATTTTGATCGGCGTCATCTTCATCAAATTTTATGGAATCTTTGTAAAAACGGCTGGGAACATAGTCAAAAAAAATCTGGAAGTTTGATTATTGAATGTGAGGGAACGGGGACGATGGGCTTAAACTTTCATATCCGCGATGATGGTAACGGTGTTTTAGAACAAGATCGCGCCAGGTTATTTGAACCATTTTTTACAACAAAAAATACCGGCAACGGTTTGGGTTTATATATTTCCCGTGAATTAGCTGCAGCAAATGGCGCTATATTGCATTATCAGGCAAACAATCCCGGCAATCTTGATGGCCCTGCTGGCAGTACATTTACTCTCCAATTAAAAAAGGCATAATGATGCAATGGAAAAATTAAGATGCCTAATTGTTGATGATGAAACAGATATCCGTGAATTGCTTGCCATGACGTTAGACCGCATGGATATTGAAACGTACAGTGCGAGTGGCATTGAAGAAGCTAAAACCTTACTCAAGCAGCGCAACTATGCTTTATGCCTAACGGATATGCAGATGGCTGATGGAACCGGCCTCGATTTAGTAAAACATATTACTGAATTTCATACCGGGTTACCGGTTGCCGTCCTTACTGCTCACGCCAGCGCAGAGAATGCCGTTTCTGCGCTTAAATTAGGCGCTTTTGATTACCTGACCAAACCTATCTCGCTGAAACAACTCCGTCCCTTGATAGAGTTTGCCGTAAAACTTTCGACACAGCCTCAGGCCAATCTTACAAATACTCTTGATATGATAGGTGAATCCGAGCCTATTCAATGTGTGCGTACCATGATTGCAAAACTAGCACGTTCGCAGGCCCCGGTCTATGTTAGCGGCGAATCAGGTAGCGGCAAGGAATTAGCTGCCAAGCTTATCCACTTGAATAGTTCGCGTCGCGATGGCGCTTTTATCGCCGTGAACTGCGGTGCCATTCCGGAGAACCTCATGGAAAGCGAATTCTTCGGTTACAAAAAAGGTTCGTTTACCGGAGCAAACCAGGACAAAGAAGGTATGTTCCAGGCGGCGAATGGCGGCACACTATTTTTGGATGAAGTAGCGGATTTGCCATTACCTATGCAGGTAAAACTGCTACGCGCCATTCAGGAGAAAAAAGTCCGCATGGTAGGCGGGACCCATGAAGAAGCCGTAGATGTACGCATCATCAGCGCAACCCATAAGAACTTGAGTGAAATGATGGATGCCGGGCTGTTCAGGCAGGACCTTTATTACCGCCTTAATGTTATCCAACTAAAAATGCCATCCTTACGCGATAGGTCTAGTGATATCCCATTGTTAGCTACCTTGCTGTTGAGCCGGCAATGTGCAAGCTTGAATATCGCCATGCCAAAAATAGAGGATGCAGCCTTGGCGTACATGAAAAAACTACCGTTCCCAGGCAATGTACGCGAACTGGAGAATATGTTGGAGCGCGCATTAGCCATGTGCGATGGAAATATTATTACGATAGATGACCTGATGAATGATGATGAATTCAGGTTAAATGGTAATAAGAAACCTTCTTTTGACCCTGACCAGACATTGGAGATCAGCCTTTCAGATTATCTTGAAGATATCGAAAAACGCGCCATTATCAAAGCGCTCAATAAAGCTAACAACAATAAGACCGCCGCGGCTAAATTGCTGGGGGTAAGCTTCCGTACACTACGTTACAGATTAGCTAAATTGGGCTTATCAAAAGATGAAGATGTAGATCTTGAAGATGACGCTGAAAGCGATGTGCAGCCTTGAATCGGAAGCCGCACATCGAGCAAAAGCTATTTACTCAGTACTAGCACCAAGTAACTGATGTAGAGCAGGCCATTGATGGCGATATGCCAGACCTGTAGTTGACCTCTCTGGGCCATTACCCGCAACCATATGGCTGCAATCAAGGTAATAACAAAACCCATTACCACTTCACTTTGCGGCTGCCATGGTGTAAGCATGATGCCAATCGCCGGTAACAATGTTCCTTGAAAAACCATAGCACCGGTAATATTGCCGAATGCCAGCGTATCTTTACCCTTACGTATCCATAAAATGCTGTTCACTTTCTCAGGCAATTCGGTCGCAATGGGAATAATCAATAAAGATAGAAGTAATGTTGAAATACCCAGAATACTTGCCGCCTCCTCCACCCCCCCGATAAAACCTTTAGCGCCGGCAACTAACAATGCCAGCCCAATAAGAATTTGCAGGAATATCGTATAGCCATTAGTCGGAATGCCTACCTTATTAAGGAACATTGGTTCATCTGCCTCAGTAGCGTGGCCGTCGGCCACCAGAGCTTTGGAAGAAAGTAATGTCTGTGCAACATACACCACATAGATCAAGATCATGCCGATACCAAGAGATATCCTTATTGCGCTACTGTCATGCGGAACATATAAAGCGCCGGCAGCCAATAAAAAAGCAAAGATAAAATAATTTAAGTCACGCTTCAAGCCTGTACGCTCAGGTCTTAAGTGTCCTTTCGCGCCTCGGCTCTTATATACAGACAAGGCCATCAGAAAAATGGATAAAGTGGCTAGCATAAGCGGCGCGCCCAAGATAGCGCCTACGCCGATTTCATGATTAGTCTGAGCGTTTGCCGTACCTGCAAATATCGCTAGCAATGGGACTGAAGTTTCCGGTAACGCCGTACCTACCGCTGCGAAGAGTGAACCCGTTACGCCTTCGGATATGCCAAGTTTTGCACCCAGATGTTCCAGTGCGTTCGTAAATATCTCTGCTGCGACCAAGATTACGATCAGCATGAGAAACAATGTTAAAAATACCATGAGGCTCTCCCTATTATAGTGGTGTTAATATTTGTTAATGTCGTGATTTTACTAGGTTTGCCATTTATTTTAATTGAGAATTCGCATAAAATTAGCCGCTATGAAATCGATTGCTATTGATGATAAAGGTTTTGCGACTTTCGCCAACGTGATAACGTCGCCGAATTTTGACGCACGACCTACGCAGGGAAATGGAGCACCTGCAGAGATTAACCTCATCGTCATCCACAATATCAGCCTACCACCAAGCCAATACGGCGGCAATGGCATTATCGAGCTATTCACCAATCGGCTCAAGCCGGCTGAGCATCCTTATTATGCAGAAATTTATACGCGAAAAGTTTCCTCACACTTTTTAATCCGACGTGATGGCGAACTCATTCAGTTCGTATCATGCCTAAAGCGCGCTTGGCATGCCGGGGCTTCCAATTGGAAAGGCCATGAGCGCTGCAATGACTTTTCAATCGGAATAGAACTTGAAGGTTCAGATTTTGATGCGTTCGAACCAACACAATACCTGACATTAGAAAGCTTAATCGCCGGCCTTAAAAAACGTTATGTATTACAAGACATCGTAGGACATTCCGATATCGCACCGGGGCGGAAAACTGATCCCGGGCCTTACTTTGACTGGGACAAAGTAACAAGAAATAACGCTATTAATAATTCTAATTAAGCCAGTATGAAAAAACCCATTGCCGTTTTTATCATCTCGTTTCCTTTCCATGCCGCTCCCCGCTTGCCAGCGTGACCGGTACGGTGCCGGTGATGCGTATACTGGAGCACTATAAACTTTAATCATTTTAGAGTTTTGATCAGTTGAAGCCTTAGTCGCTCGAGGCTTCAACTATTTTTTCAAACTGATTACCAGTACACCTAATAATACCAAGCCGGTACCGGCAAGTTGCAACCAGGTGATGTCTTCGCCTAAAAAGAAATAGGCTAAGAAAATGGTAGATACCGGCCCGATGGAACTCACTAGGGATGCTTTGTTGCTACCCAAGCGCTGGATGCCTGCATTCAACAAAATTGCAGGCAGTACCGTCGCTACCACAGCCATTAACAAGCTTAACCAGTACACCGCAGCCGGCAAATGTAATACTGATAGCACATGCGAAGTGCTGACAAAGTGCAAAATACTCGCTAAAGTTGCTGCAAGCATCGTATATGCCGTGAATGAAGATGAGCCGACGCGTGGTATCACCCGACCGCTGAATACCAGATATGCCGCGTAGACAATTGCGCTAGCTAGTACCAAAGCAGCGCCTAACAATGTGCCTTCAACACTGGATTTAGCAAAAGACAAGTCATGCCCTACAACCACCGCTACCCCGGCATAACTGGCTACCAAGGCAAATATCTCGCGCTTACCTATTTTGTGTCTGTATAGCACCGCGCTCAATAACAC
>JACDEP010000215.1 GCA_013816325.1 Methylotenera sp. | reverse complement strand
CTAAGCTTTTGTATCCAATCCGGTGCCCTGGGTTTATCTCCCGCCCAGAAATCGAACAATGCCCCTACCCCTGAAATAAACGGCACATCCAATTGCTGGTAATGATCCAGTATCCATTGCTCTTGCCTGGGATTGCCCATCGCTACTAACAGCACATCGGGTTTGGCGTCATTAATGATCTGCATCAAACCCGGCCGATTTATATCTTCATAACCATCGCAGCTACCAACCACAATTTGCTTTAAGTCATGCACTAAATAATAAGCCGCCCTATCTAACACTTCCGCTTTCCCGCCCAGTAAAAAAACTCGGAGTGGTTTGATAGCATTGGCATAGAAAAAATAAGGGGTAAAGTCCGTACCATTCAGGTTAGTCAAGAACTTGCGTCTATAAAGTAGTTTAGCCGCGATATCCATTCCAATCCCATCATTCACAATGATTACATCGTCACTCAGCATTTTATTGAGCAGGGGTCGACATTTCACAATGAAATTTGTATTAGCGAAAAACAATATGGTCTTTTTAGCATTTGCCATGCGCTCTTTAACTGTTTCAGCCAAATTGACATGAGTGGTTTCCGTCACAGGGAAATCAGCTACAAATACAGGGGAGTCACTCAACATGTAAGGGCCCTTTCACATAATAATTTAGTACGGTTAGTAGAAAGTGCATCAAGGTTTACCGTAATCCATGGGCAAAAACTGCAATCTATCCCAAGGAAATCGATTTAAAACTGCATATGGCCGGGTGAATCCAAACAATACGTCGTAGGGATTAATTTGCGGATTGAGCCGATCTGTACCCAGATAGGAGTAAGGATTTTGCGCACGCATAGATATTGCGCCCGCTTTGTCCCAGACAACGAACCCGTACTTTTGTGCTGCTTTTGCGATTATTTTGCCGATAGGATGCAAATTGAGAGCATCTACATTGATCGTTGGATCCAGCCTGAAACGTAAGCCTTCTGGAATACGATTGGGCGCATTTTTAGGGTTATAACCATCGGAACGGTGTGCTGGCCAGGAAAACATAGAAGACTTTTCGATATCAACCAGGCTAATTCCAATCACATGATTGATTTCACCGCTGGCCAATTCTTCGGCCGTAATTTGCCCGGCAATGAGCGGCAAGCTGGTAGCTGTAGTTCCATAATGTCCTTTGAAAGCGCCATCGTTCTTGGAGGCGTTCTTGATACGCCCACCCCAGCAGGCCTGCCAGCTGTCGTCAACTTTCTGCATTTTCCAGAATTCCCATAGCGTATCGCTAGAAGGGTCATACACACTCATTTCGCTATCAGTGCCATCTGCTGGCGTAGCGTTTGGCGGAATCGGCACTTGGTCAAACTGATCAGCCAAGCCTTGATCCGGCCTTCCTTTGTGCTGACAATCCCATTCTGTAACTTTGACTTTGGGCGTAGATGTAGTGGCGTAATAAACTGGGCTAGCATACTTAGTCATGTTGATATTGACGTTGCCGTAATAAGCTTTCTTCTGACGTAAGAACTCTTGTACAAAATTGTCAGTATTTGGGTGCAAAGGCGTATCGGCAGGAATAGGTATATACCAGAAGCTATCCGGTGAAAAAATAAATGCTTTCTTTTCCTTATCGCCCGCTTGTGCATTGACCGCTATAGCCAATAGCAACAGGCTGAATATAAATAAGCCTATATTGGTTAATTTAAACTGCATCTGTTTCGCTGCACTCATGCATCAATCCCTTTTCGAGCGGACCCATTCCACTTGTCTGCGCACCAAAAACTTCAAATATAAAGGGATCTTGCCAAGCATATAGATGGGCGCATAGCCTAAGCTGGCTAATGACAGAATAGATCTACCGAATTTGATCCAAGCAAGTAATATTGTTACGCCTAAAAACACGAGTAGCAAACCCGCTAATAAGCCAGGGAATAATGCACTAGTAGCAGTAGCCAGTAACAGGCCAGCCACAGAGAGCATCAAAACTAATAAGGTCAATAAAGCCAATGGTGGTACGCACAAATCAAGTACCAACATAAGCATCCCTAAGTTAAAAGTAGCTAAGCTCTTTAATAACAAAGCGGGACCTTCGGTGGCCATCATGCCTAAATGTCCATGTTCCCATCGTGTACGCTGGGATTTCACACCTTCATTATTAATAGGAAATACACTGGTCACAACGGCTTCTGGGCAAAACAATGGCGCGTGTCCTTCCTCGGCCAGCTCCAATCCTAGTTTCAGGTCTTCAACAATATGCCCACTTGCAAGGTTGGCTCTCTGAATGAGCCCCCAGGGGAATGCCATACCAGTGCCCATTAATTGGCAGGGCAATCCTAACTGATGGTAACCCAATGCCCGCGCCCAGTTTTTCACTGCCCAAGCGAACTCGGCGATCTTGGTTTTTAAACTTGCATTCGGCGGTGAATACATGAGGTAAAGTGCTTGAACCGGTCTGTTTTTTTGTACGGCTAAACTCGCCAAACGGCTCAAGGTATCAGCTTGGATCAGGCAATCAGCATCTACAATAATCACTACCTCAGGCGTTTGATTTTGCTCCAGGTAGCGCATACCATAATCTAAGGCATAACTT
>JACDEP010000107.1:1687-7427 GCA_013816325.1 Methylotenera sp. | reverse complement strand
CATTGCAAAATTGATTCCCTTGGAATTAGGTATCACGCTTTCTGTAGCGCTGCAAAAAGAGCCGCAATTAGCCGAACGCCGTGAGAATGAAGAAGAGGTTAAAGAGCTGCTAGAGCTGGCGTTACGGCTAGAAGGCATAGTGCGTAACGTTGGCATGCACGCAGGCGGTGTACTGATTTCCCCGGGCAAGATTTCTGATTTCTCCCCAATTTATTGCCAAGCTGATGGCGCAAGCCTAGTAAGCCAGTACGATAAAGATGACGTTGAAGCCGTAGGTTTGGTCAAATTCGACTTCCTGGGTTTACGCACGCTGACTATCTTGGATATGGCTTTGGAAAATGTCAATCAACAACGAGCAGCGGAAAGCCTGCTGCCGTTATCATTCGTTACTTTGCCCTTGAATGACAAGCCCACTTTTCAGTTACTCAAAACAGCTAATACTACAGCGGTGTTCCAGCTAGAATCGCGCGGCATGAAGGATATGCTGAAACAAGCGCTGCCCGATTGCTTTGAAGACATTATCGCATTGGTAGCTTTATACCGCCCGGGCCCTATGGACTTGATTCCCGATTTTTGCCGCCGTAAGCACGGTAAGCAGCGCGTTGAATATCCACATCCGCTGACTGAGCCTATCTTGAAGGAAACCTACGGAATTGCTGTTTACCAAGAGCAGGTAATGCAGATTGCCCAGATAGTCGCGGGATATAGTCTAGGTGGCGCCGATTTATTGCGTCGCGCCATGGGTAAAAAGAAAATAGAAGAGATGGATGCCCAACGTAAGGCATTTACCGAGGGTGCTGTAAAAAATAACATGACCGAGAGGCAAGCCACCGAGCTCTTCGATTTGTTAGAGAAGTTCGCGGGCTATGGTTTCAATAAGTCACATGCTGCAGCCTATGCGTTAGTGGCTTACCAAACCGCTTATTTAAAAGCCCATTATCCTGCTGCATTCCTGGCGGCAACCATGTCTGCAGACATGAACAACACGGACAGTGTGCATATCTTTTATGATGATTGCGCTCCTAACCAAGTAGAAGTGTTAGCGCCGAACATTAATCAGAGCGAATTCAAATTCAAACCCATTAGTAAGAACCAGGTGCTTTACGGCTTAGGTGCTGTAAAAGGTACCGGTGCGGCGGCGATTGAGGTGATTTTGCAATCGCGTCGTAAGGATGGTCCTTTTAAAGATTTATTTGATTTCTGTAATCGTCTGGATTTACGTAAGGTAAACCGTAGAGTGGTTGAATCACTCATCCGCGCCGGTGCATTCGATAGCCTGTCGCCAAACCGTAACGCGATGCTATCTGCAGTGGGTATGGCCATGGCAGCTGCGGAACAGAATAGCGCCAATAGTAACCAGAATAGCCTGTTTGGCGCAGCGGCGGATAGTGCAGTGCATGTGCTACCGAATGTGCCGGCATGGCCAGAACAGCAGCGCCTGCAGGAAGAAAAGGCCGCATTGGGGTTTTATTTCAGCGGTCATCCATACTGGGCCTACCAGAAGGACTTAGGCCAATTCATCAACACCACATTGGCGAATTTAAGCCCTAAAGAACAGCCGCAATTGTTAGCTGGTATCGTCACTGGTATTCGTGTGCGCATGACTCAACGTGGGAAAATGGCGATTGTCACTTTAGATGATGGTACGACACGGATCGAAGTAGTGGTTGGCAATGAATTATTGAATCAGCACCAAAAACTATTACGAGATGACCAGCTTATTATCGTTGAAGGCCGAGTCAGCAATGATGATTTTTCTGGCGGAATCCGTGTGAATGCAAGGAAGTTGCATGATTTATCAACCTTGCGGAACAGCAAAGCAAGTTTCCTCAAGATTTCATGCAATGGTCAATCCGACGCTTTGAAATTGAAAACATTATTGAAGCCTTACCTCAAATCTGCATCCGATGAGCAGCGTGGGTGTGCAGTCAAAGTGGAATATCATAACAAGACTAGCAAGGTAGAATTAATGCTGGGCAACGATTGGCGAGTTGATTTGAACGATGAGTTGATTGCAGGCTTAACTGAATGGTTAAGCCGTGACAACGTAAAAATCCTATATAATTAGGCTTAATGTCTGCCTAAGATTTTCAGGAAACAAGTTAAAGCATGAAAATAAGTTATTTAGATTTTGAACAGCCTATCGCTGAATTAGAAGCCAAGATTGAAGGCCTGCAATCAGCACATGATGACAATGACGCGCTGGATATATCCAAAGAGTTAGTGGCACTTGAAAAGAAAAACAAAAAGTTATCTGAAGAGATTTATGGCAATTTATCTGCATGGCAAATTTCGCAGTTAGCCCGCCATCCACAACGCCCTTATACATTGGATTACATCAATGGCATGTTTACCGATTTTGAAGAGTTGCATGGCGACCGTACATACTCAGATGATCCGGCGATTGTAGGCGGCTTAGCAAGGTTTGATGGGCAACCGGTGATGGTCATTGGCCACCAAAAAGGTCGTGATGTGAAAGAGCGCCAATACCGCAACTTCGGTATGCCGCGTCCAGAAGGCTATCGCAAAGCATTGCGTTTGTATCGCCTAGCAGAAAAATTTAATATTCCTATTATTACACTGATCGATACACCGGGTGCTTACCCGGGCATCGGCGCGGAAGAACGTGGCCAATCGGAAGCGATTGCGCGTAATTTGTATGTGATGGCTGAGCTAAAAACACCCATTATCGGTGTGATTATCGGCGAAGGCGGTTCGGGTGGAGCGTTGGCATTAGGCGTGGTGGATAAATTACTGATGTTGCAATACGGTACTTACTCCGTTATTTCGCCTGAAGGTTGTGCTTCTATTCTGTACAAAAGCGCGGATAAAGCTTCAATAGCCGCAGAATCACTAGCAATTACCGCAGACCGCCTAAAATTGCTAGGCCTTGTTGACCGTATTGTTGCCGAACCTATGGGTGGGGCGCATCGCTCGCCTGAAACCGTAATGAAAAGTTTAAGTGCGGCATTAAAAGAAGAGCTACCCAAACTTAAAATCAAATCTGTTAAATCCTTATTAGTTAGCCGTTATGAGCGCTTAATGGGCTATGGTAAATTCAAAGAAGTCGCAGAAAAGCAGACCTAGGCGAAAGTTAGCGTCTAGTCCTGAAGCTCCAACTTCAGGACATTCCCTCGCAATACCTCTCAATGCATTCCTAGCTGAACACCTAAAGCCTAAGTCTGGGCTTTTGCTAGCGCTGAGCGGCGGCCTTGATTCCTGCGTTTTATTGCATCTGCTGGCTGAAGCTAAAAGTCATATTCTATTTGAGTTACATGCTATGCATGTGCATCATAGCTTAAGTCCTAATGCAGATAAGTGGGCCGACTTTTGCAGTCAACAATGCCAACAATTACAAATCCCGTTACAGATTGTTCGCCTGGATATTGATAAAAATTCCAGTCTAGGCGTAGAGGCTGCTGCCCGGGCACTACGCTATGAAGCTCTATTCAAACACCAATCGAAAGTGGATTGCTTAGACTTTGTGGTAACTGCCCATCACCAAGATGACCAAGCAGAAACGCTTTTACTGCAATTGTTCCGCGGCGCAGGTATAAAAGGTTTATCTGCTATGGCGAATGTTGATCATACAACCCGCTTGCTGAGACCATTACTGAATGTGCCCAGGGCTGCATTAAGTGACTACGCTAAGCATTATGATATTGAATGGTGTGAGGACGAAAGTAATAACAATACGCATTATGAGCGTAACTTTGTGCGCCATGAAGTCATGCCGGTGCTAGAGGCGCGCTACCCGGCGATCAAGTCGGTCATTGCAAGAACGGCAGCACATATTGCTGAAGCAAATCATTTGTTAGATAGCTTGGCTGCGTTGGATGCAGAATCACTGCTAAAAGATAATAGCTTATGTCTACAAGGCTTGCGGTTATTGGACCCCGCCCGTGCTAAAAATTGCCTGCGCTGGTGGTTTGCTCAGAATCAACTTTTAATGCCAAGTGCGGAACATTTAAATGAAGTGATGGGCCAGTTACTTGATGCCAAGCCTGATGCGAATTTAAGTATACAGTTAACCAGCAAGTTACTCATTGATAACCAGCCGCAATGCCTTACCTTACGGCGTTTTCAAAATAGAGCGTACCTCAATTCTCAAATTATAAATACGCAACCTATGGAAGCCTATGATTTAGTTTGGAACGGTGAAACTCAGCTAATGTTGCCAAACGGCAGCCAACTAGAATTCAAGCAAGTGATTGGTAAAGGCATAGCGCTTAAGTTAGGTATCAACAAATTGCGTATCACTAATCGCCAGGGAGGGGAGCGCTTCAAGCCTCATGCTGTCAGACCTACCCGCACCCTCAAATACCTGATGCAAGAGGCCCATATTCCGCCATGGCAGCGCGAGCAATTACCGCTGATTTATTGGGATGATACTTTGGCATATGTGCCTGGAATTGGTATTGCTCATGAGTTACAGGCCTCAGCAAACGAGCAGGGTCTTGAAATCATGTGGCGAAACGTGTTGGCCTCGAATGTTATTTCTTAAGCAGTGGTTTTAGTACAGGCCAGATATTGTCCAAAATAAGAGATTGAGCTAATGCGTTCGGGTGCAAGCCATCATCTTGGATCAATTGACTTTTCGCTGCTACATTTTCCAGCATGAATGACACCAATGGTACTTGGTACTCCTTACTTAACTGCGGATAAGTATTGCTGAATTGTTGGGTGTATTGAGGGCCATAATTAGGTGGGATTCTCATCCCGATTAGCAATACTTTAACTCCGATTTTTTTTGTTTTCTTGATGATGGCTTCCAAATTATCCGCCATGTTTTTTAAGGGCAGTCCGCGCAAACCATCATTGGCGCCTAATTCCAGCAGTACGATTTCTGGCTGAATTTTAGCCAGGGTGCTAGCGAACCGGCTTAGACCGCCGCTGGTTGTTTCCCCGCTAATACTAGCGTTCACCACTGTATATGGGTAGTGCTCAGTTTCGAGCTTATTTTGCAGTAAAGTCACCCAGCCTTGATGCTGTGCAAGACCATAGCCCGCCGATAAACTGTCACCATAGATTAATATAACGGGTTTAGCCGCCATTACTTGCGTAGGCCATGCAACAAAAATCATACTTAGCAGACTAATAATTACCATTCTTTCAGCGGTCACTACTGGCTTGGCCACACTCTTAAACATTAAAAATAAGCGGAACAACATTAAATGCAACATCCTTTGATAATTCAGGCACAAGATTTATTTTATGAAATACACAGCAATGATAATGACATTCGCATCTTACAAGGGTTAAATCTTGAGATCGCCGCGAGCGAACAGGTCGCCATTATCGGCAGCTCAGGTTCAGGAAAGTCTACCTTACTTAGCCTGCTTGCCGGGTTGGACGTGCCTACAAAAGGAATCGTTCAAATCCAAGGCAGGCACTTTAGTAGCTTGGATGAAGATGGCCGTGCGCTTGAACGGGCAAAGCATATGGGCTTTGTTTTCCAATCATTTCAATTATTGCCCTCACTGACAGCGCTAGAAAACGTAATGCTGCCATTGCAGCTTAAAAATCATGCGGATGCCAAAGTGCGTAGTATGGATGCGCTTAATAAAGTAGGCTTGAGTCACCGCGTACTACATTACCCCAAGCAGTTATCAGGCGGCGAGCAGCAGCGTGTTGCTATTGCACGTGCCTTTGCAACCCAGCCCTCAATCCTTTTTGCGGATGAGCCTACCGGTAATCTTGATAATGCCACTGGCCAAATGATTATAGAGCTGTTGTTTAG
>JACDEP010000107.1:0-1677 GCA_013816325.1 Methylotenera sp. | reverse complement strand
CGCTGGTATTAGTAACACACGATGAGCA
Organism: Methylotenera sp.; assembly: GCA_013816325.1. GTDB lineage: Bacteria > Pseudomonadota > Gammaproteobacteria > Burkholderiales > Methylophilaceae > Methylotenera. The sequence goes on along the minus strand of JACDEP010000107.1, from coordinate 1,649 downwards.
TCTGGCCAACCGCTGCCATCGACAACTTAAGCTTGAAAATGGCGTGTTGAATGAATTGACACAACCATGAGTTCAGCATACATAAATTCGCACATAAATTTAGCGTACACAAATTTTAAGCTGGCTTGGCAGCAGGCAGCCAGTCTATGGCGGGCGGGTGCATTGCGGGTCATGGTCTTCGCTTTAATCCTTGCGGTTACTGCCATTACAGCGGTGGGGTTTTTCACCCAACGGGTGAGCTCAGCCCTCAACCAACAAGGTGGTTTGCTCTTAGGTGGCGATATCGCTGTCACGGCGGACCATCCAGTTCCAGAATCGCTTGAAAAACGTGCTAATGGGCAAGGCATACAAACTGCAAAAACCTATGAGTTCCCAAGTATGGTGATTCATGGAGATACGAATCAGTTAGCAGAAATCAAAGCGGTAGAAAATGGCTTTCCATTACGCGGAGATTTAACGATAGGCTCTACTTCGGCTGACCTGGGTAAAGCGGTTAAAGCTTCGCCAAAAACAGGTGAAGTATGGATAGAGCCCCGCTTGGCCCATTTGCTAAATCTCAATCTTGGTGATGAGGTAACTGTCGGAGAGGCCACATTCCGCGTCGCGGCTATTTTGATACGTGAACCTTCACGCGGTGGTGACATGTTCAGCTTTGCCCCTCGATTGATGATGAATGCCGCTGATTTGCCTTCTACCAAGTTGATACAGTTTGGCAGCCGTGTGAAATACCAGCTTTTACTGGCTGCTGAGCCGCAAAAGATCAACCGATATTTTGATGAAGCCAAACCATCCCTTGCGCGTGGCGAAAAGATTGAAGATATACAGAATGCCAGGCCAGAAATTAAATCGGCGCTAGAAAAAGCCCAGCAGTTTCTGGGTTTGTCTGCCATGGTTAGCGTGATACTGGCTATGGTGGCCATGCTACTATCCAGCTTGCCATATATCAAGCAAAGCTTGGATACATTTGCCTTGATGCGCTGTTTTGGCGCATCCAAAAGCACAGTGATACAAGTGCTTGCTTGGCAAACCATGCTAATTGCCTTGCTGAGCGCAATAATAGGCGGTGCACTTGGTTTTATAGGTCAATTAGGCCTTGCAAGACTCGCGGGCAGTCTTTTTGTAGAAACCCTGCCTAGTGTTTCAAGCATGCCAGTGTTGGTGGGGATTGTTGCTAGTATGGCAATGATGTTTGCCGTAGTCATACCCCATGCCTGGCAGATGCGTAACTTATCCACCATGAATATTTTACGTCGCGAAACATTGGTAGTACCACTATCAGCACAGGCTAAATTTCTGCCGGCAGCACTCGTCATTAATCTGATGGTATTTTGGCAAGAGCACGATGTAAAAATAGCCTTATCTACCATCGTTGCTATAGTGCTGTTGTGTCTCGTGATTGTTGGGTTATCGTATGTTTTAGTTGGCTTGGCTAACCGCTTGCTGGATGTTTCGCCACAAAACCAAACCTTTAACTCCATCAAACTCGGCGTACAAGGCCTTAGGCGCCGCTTCGGCTTATCTACCGTGCAAATGATAGGGTTCAGCATGGGTTTGATGGTGTTGATGCTACTGGCGCTGATTCGTCATGACCTCATTCGTAATTGGCAAGCCTCGCTACCGGCCAATGCGCCTAATCGCTTTATTATCAA
>JACDEP010000106.1 GCA_013816325.1 Methylotenera sp. | reverse complement strand
AGATGCGCTTGAAGCTTATAGTAAAGCGTTCCAGACAGACCCGACTTCAGCTTTCGGCGGAATCATCGCTTTCAATAGCATGCTGGATAAAGCTGCGGCAGAAGCGGTTTCCAAACAGTTCGTTGAAGTATTAATCGCACCTGACTATACCGAAGAAGCGCTGGCTGTATTCAAAGCCAAAGCGAATGTGCGCGTGTTGAAAATCGATCTGCCTAAAGGTAGAGAATTGTCATCAAAAGTCACGGCATGGGAGCAAGGCCGCAACTCACACGACATCAAACGTGTCGGTTCAGGAATCTTAATCCAGACTGCTGACAACCATGAACTCAGCGAAACCGATTTGAAAATCGTTTCGAAAAAACAACCGACACCGCAGCAACTGGCTGATATGCTGTTCGCATGGAATATCGCTAAATACGTGAAATCCAACGCTATCGTATTCTGCGGCAATGGCATGACTTTAGGCGTTGGCGCTGGCCAAATGAGCCGTGTGGATAGCACTAAAATCGCCGCGATCAAAGCCCAAAATGCTGGCCTATCGCTGAAAGATTCAGTCGTGGCGTCAGATGCATTCTTCCCTTTTAGAGATGGGATAGACGTTTTAGCTGAAGCAGGCGCGAGCTGTGTGATTCACCCAGGTGGTAGCATGCGTGATGAAGAAGTGATTGCTGCTGCAGATGAGCATGGTTTGGTGATGGTATTGACTGGCATTCGCCACTTCCGTCACTAAAGAAATTCGGTCTATAAATTAATTTTATAGGATAAAGCACTAGGCGCCGCGCAGCGAATGACGCAGGCGTATCATTAAGATAGACAAGGAAAGAGCGAGCACGCAACGACGTGATTTGCCTATACAAAAATTTATGAAAATTCTTATTATCGGTAGCGGCGGCCGCGAACATGCTTTAGCCTGGAAAGTCGCACAGAATAAAGAAGTAAGCCGCGTATATGTCGCGCCCGGCAATGCGGGTACGGCGATCAATCTGGATATGGTAAACGTACCCGTTTCTAGCGTAGCGGATTTATTGGAATTTGCACTAAAAGAACAAATCAACCTCACTATCGTAGGGCCCGAAGCACCATTATCCATGGGCGTGGTAGATGCATTCCGTGCCGCTGGTTTAAAGATTTTTGGCCCGACCAAAGCAGCAGCGCAATTGGAAGGCTCAAAAGATTACGCCAAAGCTTTCATGATGCGTCACAATATTCCGACTGCTGCCTATGCGACATTCACCGATGCCAAATTAGCGCACGATTACGTGAACCAACAAGGCGCTCCTATCGTCATTAAAGCCGATGGTTTAGCCGCTGGTAAAGGCGTGGTCGTGGCCATGACTGCCGATGAAGCACACGCAGCGATTGATGCGATGCTGTCTGATAATAAGCTCGGTAGCGCTGGCGCCCGCGTAGTGATTGAAGAATTTTTGACTGGCGAGGAAGCCAGTTTCATCGTCATGGTCGATGGTAAAAATATTTTACCACTGGCTACTAGCCAAGACCATAAACGCTTACTGGATGCTGACCAAGGCCCAAACACAGGTGGCATGGGCGCCTATTCGCCAGCACCAGTGGTAACCCCTGAGATTCACGCCAAAGTCATGCGCGAGATTATTCGCCCGACAGTGGAAGGCATGGCGAAAGATGGTATTCCATACACTGGCTTTTTATACGCAGGTCTCATGATTTCACCAAATGGTGCTGTCAAAACCCTTGAGTTTAACTGCCGTATGGGCGACCCAGAAACGCAACCAATCATGCTGCGCCTAAAATCTGACTTTGTAACGTTGGCGGAACATGCCATCGCTGGCACCTTGGACAAAGTTGAAGCGCAATGGGACAGGCGTACTGCGCTAGGTGTCGTCATGGCTTCGCACAATTATCCCGAAACGCCTAGACTCAATGACGAAATTACCGGCCTGCCAAAAGATTTAGTGGATGCCCAAGTATTCCATGCCGGCACTACGCTGAAAGACGGTAAAGTACTGACGAGCGGTGGCCGCGTATTATGCGTTACTGCTTTAGGTGAAACAGTTAAATTTGCGCAGCAGCAAGTCTATAAAATCATTGACGATATCAAATTCGATGGTTCTCAGCACCGCACCGATATTGGCTATCGAGCGCTCAAAGGTTGATTGATGGACACCCAGACAGTTCTGCATTATTTACAAAATCTACAAAGCAAAATCGTTGAAGCGCTCGAACTGGTTGATGGCAAAACCTTCTTACACGACAGCTGGAATCGAAATGAAGGTGGCGGCGGTACCAGTTGTTTATTAGAAGGTGGCAATGTTTTTGAACGTGCTGGGGTTGGCTTTTCGCATGTATTAGGTAATAAACTCCCACCTGCCGCAACGGTGGCTCATCCTGAAGCGGCCGGTCGTAGCTGGGAAGCCCTGGGAGTGTCATTAGTATTACATCCGCGCAATCCATATATACCCACCGTGCATATGAATATCCGGTTTTTTGTAGCGAAGGCTCCCGCTGGTTCGGAAAATGATATAGCATCGCTGCCTTTGCAAGCGAGCCAAGGCGGTGAATTAGAAAATGCACAGACAGCACAAAAAGTGCGGCAAGCATTTGCGAATGAAACCAACAATGGCGCAGCCGCAAAGGCAGCAGAAGATATTTGGTGGTTTGGCGGTGGCATGGATCTAACGCCCTATTACGGTTTCGAAGAGGATTGCGTGCATTTCCATCGCACCAATAAAACTGCACTCGATCCTTTCAGCCCTGCTTACTACCCAAAATTCAAGAAACAATGTGACGAGTATTTTTACCTCAAACATCGCAAGGAACCGCGTGGCATAGGCGGTATCTTTTTCGATGATTTCAACGAGCTGGGTTTTGAGCGCAGTTTTGAATTACAGCGTGCCGTAGGCGATAGTTTCCTGAATGCTTACTTGCCGATACTGCAACGTCGTAAAGACACACCTTATACTGAGCTGAAGCGAGACTTCCAGGCGTACCGTCGCGGCCGCTATGTAGAATTTAATCTGGTATATGACCGCGGAACTTTGTTCGGCTTGCAGTCGAATGGCCGTACCGAATCTATCTTAATGTCCATGCCACCTATCGTAAAATGGCGCTATGATTGGAAACCTGAAGCTGGCAGTGCGGAAGCCAAACTTTATAGCGATTTCCTCATCGATAAAGACTGGCTAGCGTAGATAACATAGCCAATAAGTGAGTCCACTATGACGAAAATTCCTGCCCAAGCTCGCGAATGCGCCCAAGATCTACTTAACTTCATAGATGCCAGCCCCAGCCCATGGCATGCAGTGCAAAGTGCTGCGCAACGTCTAAATCAATTCGGTTTTACCGAGTTAGATGAAACAGAAGCTTGGCAGCTTGAACCCGGCGGCAGCTATTATGTGGTGCGCGGCGGCGCTTCAATCATTGCTTTTACTTTGGGTAACGCTCCACCTACTGACACCGGTTTTCGTATGGTGGGTGCGCATACGGATTCTCCTGGTTTACGCCTTAAACCGAATGCAGCTTATGCCACTGACGGCTTCATCAGAATAGGCGTTGAAGTCTATGGCGGGCCGATATTGGTTACTTTTACCGACCGTGATTTAGGCATAGCTGGCCGCGTTATGCTGCGCGGGGCGCATGGCACCGAAACACAATTGGTGAAATTTGATCATGTGTTAACACGCTTGCCGAATTTGGCGATTCACATGAATCGCGAAGTCAATGAAAAAGGTCTTAAACTTAATAAGCAAACCGAATTACCGCTAATTTTTGGTGAAGAGACAGATGGCATTGCAGCTGACAAACAATTTTTAAATCATATCGCCGCACAACTTAATATCAATACTGAAAACATTCTAACCTTTGAGTTGAATGTATTTGACACACAAAAAGGCGTCATGTGGGGCGTCAATCAGGAGTTTATTGCCGACAGCCAGCTGGATAACCTAGCATCTTGCCATGCAGCGATCAGCGCATTGACTGCAGTAAAGAATCCCGACGCTACGATAGTGTGCGCATTATTCGATCATGAAGAAGTGGGCAGTGAAAGCGCAACCGGCGCCAGCGGCAGTTTTCTTGCAGACATTATCACACGCATTTCTATGCAGCAAAAACTCGACGACGAAGCCCGTTTACGTGCATTGGCGAAAAGCTTTTTCATCAGTGCCGATATGGCACATGCTTATCATCCTAATCATCCGGGTGCATATGAACCTTGCCATCACGTTAAAGTGAATCACGGGCCGGTAATCAAAACCAATGCAAATCAACGCTATAGCACTACCGCAGAGACGGCGGCACGTTTCATTACGCTCTGTGAAGCTGCTGGCGTGCCTTATCAGCACTATGCGCATCGTACTGACTTGGGATGTGGCAGCACAATAGGACCGATTATTGCTTCTGGTTTGGGTATCGCCAGTGTAGATATAGGCTCTGCGATGTGGGCCATGCACAGCATCCGCGAAAGCGCTGGCGTGCTCGACCAAAGCTATATGATAGCCGTGCTGCAAGAGCTATATAAAAGCTAAAAAATAGTAATTATTAAAGTACTATTACGGACAGAGTAATTCAATGCTTTTTTAAGCATATTTGACGGCTTCAAATAAGGAACAAGATAATGCTCAAGCAGCTACTACGCACTAAAGCGATTGTGGACCACTCGAACAGCGGCTTAAAAAAATGCCTGACTGCATTTGACTTGGCATTATTAGGCATAGGCTGCGCCATCGGTACCGGTATTTTTGTCTTAACCGGTATCGCCGCAGCGACACAGTCCGGCCCGGCCGTAGTGCTATCGTTCATATTCGCTGGTATCGCCTCCGCATTTGCGGCACTTTCATATGCCGAACTGGCCGCTTCAGTAGGCGGTTCTGGCAGTGCCTATGGTTACAGCTACGTAGCATTTGGCGAGTTCATTGCCTGGGTAATGGGCTGGATATTGCTGCTGGAATATGGTGTTGGTGCTGCAGCAGTTGCCAATGGCTGGGCGGGCTACTTTATTGGCACTTTAGCTAACTTCAATCTACACTTGCCGGAATCACTCACTAAAGCTTGGATGGTAGGCGGCATCATCAACCTGCCAGCTTTTGCCATTATATGGGTGCTGACAATACTATTAATTATTGGCGTAAAAGAAAGCGCGCGCTTCAATAACATTATCGTCATCATCAAGCTTTCCACCATCGCTATTTTTATCACCCTAGCTTCCATGCACCTTAATACCAATAACTGGCATCCGTTCATGCCATACGGCTGGTTTACTGTGCTGGATAATGGCAAAACTATCGGTGTGCTAGCTGGAGCATCCTTGGTATTCTTTGCATATTTTGGTTTTGATGCGGTATCTACGGCTGCGGAAGAAGCCAAAAACCCTCAGCGTGATTTGCCCATTGGCTTACTGGCCTCATTGACCTTCTGCACGATTGTTTACATTATTGTTTCCGGCCTATTGACCGGTATCGTACCTTACACTCAACTCAATGTCCCTTCACCGGTAGCATTCGGATTGAGCCAAATTGGTTATACATGGTCATCTACCTTGGTTGCAACAGGCGTATTGGCTGGCTTGATTACAGTGCTATTAGTATTATTATATGGCTTAACACGCATATTATTTGCGATGAGCCGGGATGGCCTCATTTCACCAGCATTCTCAGAAGTGAATCCAGACCGCCAAACGCCCACCAAAGTAATCCTCATGTGCGGTTTGGTTGTTTCTATCGTTGCAGGTTTTATTCCATTGGGAGAATTAGCCGAAACCGTTAACATTGGTACTCTGGCCAGCTTCATCATGGTATGTGTAGGTGTGATAGTACTGCGCGTACGCCAGCCGGATTTGAAACGACCATTCAAGAATCCATGGAATCCACTAATCCCAGTACTTGGTATATTGTCATGCGGTGCTTTGATGTATTTTCTGCCAGCGACCACTTGGATCCGCTTTGGAGTATGGATAGTAATTGGCATCATCGTCTACTTTGTATACTCAATGCATCATAGCAAGCTTAGATCTTGATTAACCAACGTCCAACTTTTGGATTTAGCCACAAAAAAGCCAGTCGATTGACTGGCTTCTTCGTCTAGTTAACCGCTTAAGGTCGGTTATCTAACACCTGCAACTATAGAGACAACACCCACGCAACAATAGTTTTGATGTCTGCATCTTTTACTTGTGGACTATTTGCCGGCATAGGCATAGGACCCCACACACCGCTACCACCTGCTTTGACTTTAGCGATTAATTTCGCTTCAGCACCTTTGTCACCCTTGTATTTTGCAGCTACGTCTTTATAGGCTGGGCCTAAGATTTTTTTCTCTACACTGTGACATGCCAAACAGCCATTTTTTTGCGCTAACGCTTCAGCTGAATCAGCAGCGTTAACTTGTGCCGCAACCAATATAGAACCAGCAGCAGCGATTGCTAATAATAATGCTTTCATGCTATCTCCTTGAAATACACCTAATAATGTTTGCACTCTTCGTTATGAGGTGCGGTACCTACAGCCGTAATTGTAACAAGTAATTTACCCATGGGTAACTCGCGCTATCAAATTTAAATTAAATTTGAGCGAGTAAATCTTGCAAATTATCAATGCCTTGAGAACACACAACGCCTTTGCACACCCAGGCGTTGACATTCGCTAGTAAATTTCTATGCAGCGTGATAGGTAATGATGAGACAGTATCATCCAAGTAAAAAAATAGGTGGTGCGGATAATGATATTGGCTTAATTCATGTTGCCAGTCAGCAAGTTGTTTCGATTCACCACGTAAAATCACCATGGTTGGCGGTGTGAGGTATTCATTTAAGGCTTGAGTAAAGCTGGCACATGCCGCCGGATTCCGTTTGATCACAGTATCGAATGCCTGTAAGGCGCGCTCGGCACTTTGCAGGTAGCGCGGCTCACCAAGCATATGTCCTAAATGTTGCAAAGCTATCGCGGCAATGCCGTTACCGCTTGGCGTGGCATTGTCGTAGCCTTGTTTAGTACGGTGTATCAATTGCTCATGATGATTCGCAGTGAAATAAAATCCGCCGTCATTTGCTTCAAAGTTTTCTAGCAAAGCTTCGGCAATCTCCTCGGCAAATTGCATGTCAATGCTTCTGTAGTCCGCTTGCAGCAACTCGATTAATGCATCCAGTAAAAATGCATGATCATCCAGGTATGCATTCAAATGTACCTTATCGCCTTTAGCGGTCGCCAATAATTGGTAAGCGCCAGCAGTATTAACCCACAAATGATTACGGATAAAATCAGTTGCATCTTGCGCCAACTTAATCCAATCCTTGCGATTAAATACATACCCAGCGCGCGCTAGGCCTTTGATGGTTAAGGCATTCCAAGACGTCAATATTTTGTCATCTAAACCCGGTCGTATACGCTGTTCACGCGCTGCAAACAACTTGGCTTTTGCACTGGCTAATAAATGGATATCTTCAGCATCAGGCGCTACTGCCATATAGGCATGCCACGCTTGCGTATCAG
>JACDEP010000214.1 GCA_013816325.1 Methylotenera sp. | reverse complement strand
GTAAACGTTATGGCAAACCATGCAGTAAAAAATCAGGTGGCAAAAAATGTAGTCGTCATTGGCACGCAATGGGGCGATGAAGGCAAAGGTAAAATTGTTGATTGGCTGACTGACCATGCGCAAGGCGTAGTGCGCTTCCAGGGCGGTCACAATGCTGGCCACACATTAGTAGTTGGCCAAGGTGCGGCACAACGCATCTACAAGTTGAACCTTGTACCATCTGGTATCGTGCGCGATGGTGTGAAATGCTATATCGGTAATGGTGTAGTGCTGGACGCAGGCCATTTACTCAACGAAATCACAGTGCTAGAAAAAGATGGCTTGGATGTAAGAAGTCGCCTCAAAGTAAGCTCAGGCTGCCCGTTGATATTGGATTACCATGTCCGTCTAGATGTTGCCCGTGAATTGAAACGTGGCGCTGATAAGAAAATCGGTACTACAGGTAAGGGCATAGGCCCAACTTATGAAGATAAGGTAGCGCGTCGTGCTTTGCGCCTCTACGATTTATTCTACCCGGAACAATTTGGCGAAAAATTACGTGATGTATTGGATTACCATAACTTTGTATTGACTAAGTACCTAGGTGCAGAAGCCGTTGATTACAATCAACAGTTGGAATCTGCCTTACAAAAAGCCGAACTCATTAAGCCATTAGTTGCAGATATTTCCGCAGCTTTGTACGAAGCCAATGCCGCAGGCCAAAACCTGTTGTTTGAAGGCGCGCAAGGTACATTGCTAGACGTAGACCATGGAACCTATCCATATGTGACTTCCAGTAACTGTGTCTCAGGTCAGGCCTCGGCGGGTACGGGAGTAGGTCCTAGTATGCTGCATTATGTATTGGGCATCACTAAGGCTTATACCACGCGCGTTGGCGGTGGTCCTTTCCCTAGTGAGCTGGATATTGAGTCCGACAACTGTCCTGGCAATCAAATGTCAGTTAAAGGCCAGGAAATCGGTACTGTGACTAAGCGGAAACGTCGTTGTGGCTGGTTCGATGCTGCGGCATTGCGTCGTTCTGCACGCATTAATGGCCTTACAGGGTTGTGCATTACCAAGCTCGATGTGCTGGATGGCATTGAAGAGTTAAACATCTGTACCGGTTATAATCTGGATGGAAAATTGCTAGATTTATTACCTATTGGCGCGGACGATGTAGGACGATGTGAGCCAGTTTATGAAACAGTGCCGGGCTGGAGTCAAAATACCTTTGGCGTGAAAACCTGGGATGGCTTACCAAAAAATGCGCAAAGTTACCTTAAACGTTTAGAAGCTTTATGCGGCGTGCCGGTTGATATCGTATCGACAGGTCCGGAAAGAGATGAGACCATCGTCCTTCGTCATCCATTCGCAGTATAGAAAGTAAGTTTGTTGTCATACTTTGTTACGTCGTGAAAATTATCGCTTACCTATTATTTATAAGCTGTGCTCAATTTTTACTTGTGCCTTGTCTGACTTAAAACTTTACATTCGATAGGTAAATTATGTCTACCGATATTAAACAGCAACGGCTCGCTTGGGCTATCACTGGCTCAGGCCATTATTTACGTGAATGCCTAGATATCATCAACACCCTACAAGATGTGGATTTGTTTTTGAGCAGGGCCGCGGCAGAAGTGTTGCAACAATATGGTTACAAGCATAATGTAGGCAAGGTTTTTCAAGATAAAACCGCCAGTAGTGTACCTGTAGAGCTGTTTTACCAAGCCCACTACCATAGCCTTGTCATCGCGCCGGCCACTTCTAATACCATCGCTAAAATGGTTTGCGGCATCTCCGATAACCTCGTCACGAACCTTTATGCCCAAGCAGGAAAAACGCGCGTTCCATCTATTATCTTTGCGTGCGATACCGCGCCAGAGCTAGAATCAGAAGCTCCACGTGAGCACATGGTGAAAGTCTATCCACGCAAGATTGACCTAAATAATATCGCCAATATCAAAACTTTTGAAGCGACAACAGTCGTTGAAGACATGCTTAGCCTGAATGTCAGCATACAGGCGAGATTGCGTGCCGTTATTCACAATGGCTAAAAACCTACTTTTTTTAACAGGCAAGCTTGCAGAAAAAAGCCTGAATAAAGTATTGGCTGAAGTGCAAAGCAATCCCAAAACACCTGCTTTCAAATATCGCATCCATCAAATAGGTGTATCTGTCGCAGCATTGATGACCCCGGATTTAATCGCTCGGCGGCTTAAAGAAACTGGAGATGCGGACAAGGTTATTCTGCCTGGTTTATGTCAGGGCGATCTTACGCAACTTGAAGCACAGTATGGCGTTCCGGTAGAACGCGGACCCGTAGATTTAAAAGATCTTCCACAATATTTTGGCCAGGGCGGTACTGTGCCTGACTTGAGCCAATATAGCGTACAGATTTTTGCCGAAATCGTTGATGCGCCATATTTAAGTGTAGAAGGCATCATCAAAAAAGCGCAGCAATACCAAGCGCAAGGTGCCAATGTGATTGATTTAGGCTGTCTACCTGCTGTGCCATTTCCACATGTGGCAGATGCGATAAAAGCGTTGAAAGAGCAGAGTTTTCAGGTCAGTGTCGATTCTTTGAATACGGATGACCTGCTTACTGCAGGACATGCTGG
>JACDEP010000213.1 GCA_013816325.1 Methylotenera sp. | reverse complement strand
GTTTTGTATAGTGGCGCCTGGAAGCAATAATCGATTTTACATCAGTGAGTTTGCTATGCGGTGATTAGGTGTTGCGCTAATAGCTTTAGACCCATTTTTCGTAAGACAAACCGGTTGGGCTGTAAGGCATTTCTCAGCGCTATCGGTATGCGTGTATTCTCATTTGTTGCATGTGCTGCAATAGTTTCAGCACATAATGGCGCGCTTAAAAATCCTTTTGCGCCGTGGCCGACATTGGCATATAAGCCATCTGCGAATGGCAGCTTATCCGGGCTATCGTTATAAAAATATCGGTTATTCTGCAAGGTATCAATATCCAGCAATTGCCCGGCGGCAGGCAGGTAATCCGTAGTTTGGCTGCGCCATGCTACACGCCCGGAAACGGTGTTGTTTTGCAGGTTTTCGTATAAATCCGGGCTCATTTTTTTGAGTAACTCCAAATTATCAGCGTGGTCAGTTGCGCGGATACTCATGTCATCATCATGATGGCTGAACGTAGCACCCAAGCAATGCAAGTCATTTGCGGCCGGGCTGATGTAACCTTCGCCGCATAAGATGGTTTTGAGGTTTTTACTGGCTTCGGTGGCTTGCAAATTGGTCAATTGTCCTCTAGTAGCAGTCAGAGAAATATGCGCACTTTGCTGAAATTGCGTAGCGTCGTATGCGTTAGCGATGACGACAATATCGGTTTGAACAATCGTTTTGGACTCTGCATCTACCTGCCAGCTATCTGCGACGCGTTTGATATTCAAAGCCTGTGTATTGGTGAGCACTTCAATAGTAGGTTGCTTTGTAAGAACTGCACATAGATGAGCCAAGTTTATGCCGCCGGCCTTTTGAAAATATAGCCCGGGATGCTTTAAAGTCACCCCGGCTAATTTGCTTAATTCAGCGGAGTTCTGATTCCGAAAAAATTGATCGCCATACTTGCCAGCCACAAAAGTATTCTTGATATGCTGTTGAGGCTCAATCGCTAGTTGAATCACACCGCAGGCACTATAATTGCAACGTGCTAACCCTAATTCCTGCAATAGCTGTAAGGTAAACAAATAGCCCTGGACGTTGAGCTTTTCTAAAACGGTATCTCGCCCGGTTAAGCGCGGGTAAAGGACTGCAACTGGGTTGCCAGAAGCCTCCATTGCCAACGCAGAATGTCGTTCTATCAGGGTGACATGGATATTGCGTTTAGCCAGCATATACGCGGTGCTACAGCCGGCAATACCACCACCTATGACTACTGCTGTACGGGGCGCAGTTGTTTCCATCATTTTAAGTTGCCACGTAATGCCCAACAAGCATTTCACGTTTTTTGCCAAAACCCGGCTGTTTAAGTACCTGGAATCCGACAGCTTGCAGGCCCCTGCGTACTTGCCCTGCACTTGTAAAAGTGGCGAAGGTAGTTGTGGTTTTGGATAGCCTGGCCATTTGCGAAAACAGTTTGTCTTGCCACATGTCGGGATTTTTAGAAGGCGCAAAACCATCCAAGAACCAAGCATCTGCTTTCACTTGGAGTTTGCTTAAAGCACTCATCGAATCAGCCCGCAATATAGTCAATTGAACGCGGTTATCGAGGAGTAGGCTGGTTGCGCCATTAAGGATGCTTTGATATCTCTTTAGAAACGCTACACTCAGCTTATTCAAATCTGGCCATAAAGATTGAGCAGCACTGATATCTTCCAATGAGAGGGGATGTTTTTCAGTGCTAATGTAATGGAGTGTAGCATTATCTGGGGCAAGATTCAGCCATAAGTTGATGGCACACAAAAAATTAAGACCCGTACCAAAACCGGTTTCAATAATGGTGAATTGGTTGTTCTTTAATTGCTGAAAGCGCTGATGCAGGTCGTTACCTTGCATGAATACGTATTCGGTTTCGGCTACGCCATCCTCGCTTGAAAAATAGATATCCTGAAATTGGATAGAGTACGGCTGGCCATCGCGCCATTCAATATTAGAAACGTCACTGTCGGATGGTTTGCTAATGATTTCTTGAGTCTCCATGTAGCGCAATGGTACATGATGATACCCAATAATCTCAAACCTAACTTAAATTAACACAGGCCTGCGATTCCCCGGCTTAGCCAATAGTAAATGCACATCGCCCAAAGCGCGTTCTGCAAATCCCCCTTCACAATAGCACAGGTAGAATTCCCACATTTTGATGAACTCTTCTGAATAACCTAGCGCGCGAACCGCAGCGATATTGGCAAAGAAGCTCTCGCGCCACATTTTAAGCGTAGTTGCGTAGTGTGGGCCGATATCCTCCAAGTCAAATAATCTTAAGTCGCTAACATTGGTCACGCTATTGAGCATTGCCGTATTAGAAGGAATGCATGAGCCCGGGAAGATGTACCGCTGAATGAAGTCTACTGATTTTTTTGCGTTTTCATAGCGCTGGTCTGCGATTGTGATCGCCTGAATTAGCGCAAGGCCATTTGGTGCCAATAAGTTGCTGACTTTAGCAAAGTAAGTATCATAAAACTGGTAACCAACAGCTTCTACCATCTCAATAGAAACCAGTTTGTCGTATTGGCCTTCAAGGTGGCGATAATCCTCCAATAACAAGGTGATCTTATCTTGCAGCCCGGCTTTGAATACGCGCTGGT
>JACDEP010000105.1 GCA_013816325.1 Methylotenera sp. | reverse complement strand
CCCCAACACAGCGTAAGGTATATTGCACAAAAGCTGAATTGGAAGTCTTGGTGCAGAATTGTTGGTGCAAAGAAACCCAAGCGGTTATTTAAATCTTGTTCTATTCCGGTCTGAGAATCGGGGAGCTTTTGAACACAGTCGTCGAGGGGGAGGTACTTACGGTGCCAGATACCAAGAACGGCGGTCCTGCATACATCTCCATCCATCGGGCTATCAAAGAGGCCGTTAAAGTCTTACCCTTGAGATATAAGCACCACTACTACTACGACAGGTTCGTTGAAGCTCGAATTGCGGCGAAAATGGAAATCTACATATCCATGATATTAGGCACAGTACGGCATCAGCATTAATCAAATCCGGAGCAATACTGGTAGAAGTTAGGGACTCGTTAAGACACTCTGATATTACGACCACAAATCGTTACTTACATTTGGTTCCCGGCGGTGTAAAAACTGTCATAGACCGGCTATAAAATACCCCCCTCCATAAAGATCATTTTTCTGGTGCACTTAGATGCACTTTTTGTTTTGAGTTTACCAATACTTCTATATCAATAGTTGAATGTCTGCTATGGCCAAATAGGAAAAAGAAGGGGTGACATAGCTGCAACCCCTTCAATTTTTCTGGTGGCCCCTCTGTGAGTCGAACACAGTATTAACGGATTATAAGATACAGGTTGAGCGCCTCTCAAGCGTTAAAGTCTGGTACTAACCAATGCTCGTGGATTCTCGTTAAAATAAATTAAAAATGTCACCCATTAATAATAATCTTTATATAAAGAACTGATTAAAGTCTTATTGGCGGTAAATAATTACCAGGAATTATTCCCACTGCACTTAAAATAATTAAGATTAGCAAAATAATAAAGAGCACGCGTACAATCTGACCAATAGGCGCAGGCAATGGTAATAAATTCACTGCCCACCAAATGAGTCCAAAAACAATTAAATACACAATTAGGTTTATTATTATGTTCATATTTTCAATATCTCTCTAAAGTTAAATTTAAACCTCAAAAAAGCTGAGGACAATACACATTACTCCTATTTCTTACAAAATTGTGTTTTAGCACTTGTAACACACGCATCTTTCACGTCTCCCGCAAACTCATCACATATTTCAATAGCCACTTTATAAAATGTGTCATTAACATAATTTGTTTTTTCCCAGTTTGCCATGATTGTGCCACGGATAGAAAATAAAAAAGGCCAACATCTCTGTCAGCCTTGTTTTATATGGTGGCCCCTCTGTGAGTCGAACACAGTACCAACGGATTATGAGTCCGCTGCTCTAACCAAGCATGAGCTAAGGGGCCGTAAACCTCATAGCTGCTAGTCTTGACCAGTCTCTAGGAAACTGCGTAAACGCTCTGAACGGGTTGGGTGGCGCAATTTACGTAACGCTTTTGCCTCAATTTGGCGAATCCGCTCACGTGTTACATCAAACTGTTTACCCACTTCTTCTAGGGTATGATCAGTATTCATCTCAATACCAAATCGCATACGCAACACTTTTGCTTCGCGCGGTGTGAGTGATTCCAGCACCTCGGATGTTGCATCACGCAAGCTGGCATATACGGCTGCATCCACCGGTGCCAGTGTTGTGCTGTCTTCAATAAAATCACCCAAATGAGAATCTTCATCATCACCAATCGGCGTTTCCATTGAAATTGGCTCTTTGCTGATTTTCAAGATTTTACGAATCTTCTCTTCAGGCATTTCCATTTTCTCCGCCAATAGCGCTGGATCTGGCTCTACGCCAGTTTCCTGCAGAATCTGACGGCTGATACGATTCATTTTGTTAATCGTTTCAATCATGTGTACAGGAATACGAATGGTACGTGCCTGATCAGCGATAGAACGTGTAATCGCTTGGCGAATCCACCAGGTAGCATAGGTTGAGAATTTGAAACCACGACGGTATTCAAACTTATCTACCGCCTTCATCAAGCCAATATTACCTTCTTGGATCAAATCTAAGAATTGCAAACCACGGTTGGTATATTTTTTTGCAATAGAAATTACCAAGCGCAAGTTCGCTTCAATCATTTCACGCTTAGCACGACGCGCACGCGCTTCGCCCGTAGACATCTGCTTATTGATTTCTTTAAGCTCCCTGATCGGGATGCCAACTTTATTTTCCAAGTCAATCAAGCGCTGTTGCTGGTCGATAATGGAGTGGTTATAACGCGCAAGTTTCTCTACATACGGTTTATCCACTTTTAGCTCTTCAGCCAACCAATCTAGGTTACTTTCGTTACCCGGAAATGATTTGATGAAATGCGGACGTGGCATTCCGGATTTCTCAACACAGAAATCCAATACTTTACGCTCATGGCCGCGCACGGTTTCCACTAGGTCACGTACTTGATCGCATAGGCCTTCTACTTGTTTCGCAGAGAATCGGAAAGCAGTGAGCTCTTCCAAAATTTCTGCTAATAAACTTTGATATTCTGAATCCTGTGAGCCTCTTTCAGCAAGGATGACAGTCATTTTTTGATGCGCTGCACGTACGATTGCAAAACGGCTTAGTACTTCATCTTTAAGTTTGGCTAACGCTTCTGCCGAGATTGCTGCTGCTTTAGCCCCATCTTCGTCGTCGCCTTCTTCTTCTTCAGGTTCCGCTTCTTCTTCTTCAGGTGTTTCAACTGCAATCGCGTCGTCTAAGCCGATATCAGCATCAATCAGACCATCCACTAAATCATCAACGCTTAATTCGTCTTTTTCAACTTTATCCACCATTGCTAATAATGCTGCAATGGTAGTTGGACAAGCGGCAATGGCTTGCACCATATGCTTCAGGCCATCTTCAATGCGACGCGCAATTTCAATTTCACTTTCGCGAGTTAACAAATCTACTGTACCCATTTCACGCATATACATACGCACCGGGTCTGTAGTACGACCAAATTCTGAATCTACTGTGGCAAGTGCCTGTTCAGCCTCTTCTACAGCATCTTCATCTGTTACGGCTGGCGGCGCATCCGACATCAACAACACTTCTGCATCCGGCGCTTCTTCGTACACCTGGATGCCCATGTCATTAATCATGCCGATGATGCCGTCGATCTGCTCGGAGTTTTGAACATCATCAGGTAAGTGATCATTAATTTCAGCGTAAGTAAGGTAGCCACGCTCTTTACCCAAAACAATTAGGGTTTTAAGGCGTGTGCGGCGTTCTTCAGCGCTAGCTTCCTGGAACTCAGGGCTGACGAATTCCTGATTTTTCTTTTCCGCTAATTGATCGCTTTTCTTTGGTCTTGCCATGAACTTACCTCTAAATTTATGCGATTACCATGCTTAACTCGTTATTTTTGCATGCTAATACGATTTTTGTAACCCTATATTATAACAGAATTAAACCCTATTTTGATTGGGCTTATTGCCAAGATTTTTAAGTAAAGCTTTCTCGTTTTCGGTGAGCGTGCTTAAAGGCTTTTCACTGATTTGCGCTAATAATATTCCTTCTTGCTTCTGCAAATACGCCTGTTGCAATTGTTGCTTAGCACCTACAAATTCTAATGCGAAGTCTAACGACTCATCTAGCAGACTTAATTCTCGCTCCATTTCACGTAATAATTTTTCATCCACTTTACTCTCTAGCTCACGCATAATCACTACTGGTTTAGAATGAGGATGAAGCACGCAAGTTTCAATAGCCTGCTGCAATAATACTTCTTCACTAGAGTCGCCTTTTATCCAGAGCAAGTCATCAATACTTGCCAAGCCAGGCTGCATTAACAACATTAAACAAAAGCGTTTATATAGCGAGATTGTCGTACGTGTTTGTTTAGGCCTTGCCTGTATTGGTGCTTTATTCAAGTTAGGCAACTTCAAGAGACTGTGCATTTCCTCTAGAGACAATTGTGCGAGTTCCGCCACTTTTTTACGCAAAAACATAGCACTGCGAGGTGCGTTAAGTTGCTGCATGATAGGCTCCGCATCGTTCAAAAACCGCACTCTATCCTCTTGACTTTGCAAAAAATTATCTTCACTCAAATGCTTCAAGATATATTGCGAAAGTGGCATTGCCGCTTTGATCTCAGCTTCAAATTTCTCTTTACCAAATTCCCGTACATAAGAATCCGGGTCATGCTCTTTAGGTAGAAATAAGAAAGAAAGTTTAAACCCGTCGGTTAACGCAGGTAGCGCATTCACCGCCGCACGCCAAGCGGCAGCTCGCCCTGCATTGTCACCATCAAAGCAGAAGACCACTTCATCAGCCTGTCGCATTAGCTTAGCAATATGGAATGGTGTGGTGGCGGTACCTAATGCAGCAACAGCATATTCAATGCCATATTGGGCCAGAGCTACAACATCCATATAGCCTTCTACCACTAAAGCACGGCCGGCATCACGTATAGCGCGACGCGCTAAGAACAGGCCATATAACTCATGACCTTTCTGAAACAGCGGGGTTTCAGGCGAGTTGTAATATTTGGGTGTATCTTCTGGGTTAATCACGCGGCCACCAAAGCCAATGACTTGGCCTTTTGCGTCATGAATCGGAAACATAATACGGTCACGGAAACGGTCATAACGCCGACCTTGTTCATTCTCCACTACCAAACCTGCCGTGGTTAATGCATCATTTTCATAATGCGGAAAAACGCTTTGCAAGTTCTGCCAACCGGCAGGCGCATAACCGATCTGGAATTTGGCTGCCACTTTACCGCTTAAACCACGAGCCTTGAGATAATCAATCGCTCGTTGTGACTTTCTTAATTCGGCTTTGTAGTATTGGGCGGCTTGTTGTAACGACTCCTGCAACCCAACCACTTCTTTTTGTGTGGGTCGATTCTCATTCCGCGTTTCCTGCGGGACAATCATGCCCACCATTTTGGCGAGGTCATGAATAGCCTCAATAAAACTTAAATCTTGATATTCCATTAAAAAACCAATAGCAGTGCCGTGCGCTCCACAACCAAAACAATGGTAAAACTGCTTAGTGGGGCTTACGGTAAAACTGGGGGATTTTTCATTATGGAACGGGCAACAGGCGGAATAGTTCGCACCGGCTTTTTTAAGCGGCACGCTTTTATCGATCACATCAACCACGTCAACGCGGTTGAGCAGCTCCTGTATAAATGATTCTGGGATCATCTGCCGCTGTCACTTTTTAGCTAGAAAACGAAGTATCGCATAAAGACTACAAAACGAAAAAAGGAGCGAATCGCTCCTTGATATTCAATACACAAATATAAAATCTTAACCCAAACGAGTTTTAATCAATCCAGATATCTTACCCATATCAGCGCGACCAATGACCAACGGTTTAATCGCCGCCATCACTTTGCTCATATCCTTAATGCCAGCTGCGCTGGTTTCTACTACCACTTTTTCAAGAATTAAATTCAACTCATCTTCAGTAAGTTGTTGTGGCAAATAAGTTTGTAGTACTGTGATTTCAAACTTTTCCACATCAGCTAGGTCTTGACGGTTTGCAGACTCATACGCCGCGATTGAATCACGACGTTGTTTAAGCATTTTTTCAATTACAGCAATGACATCAGTATCGTTCAACTCAATTCGCTCATCTACTTCACGCTGTTTAATGGCAGCCTGTAACAGGCGAATAGCGCCTAAACGCGCGCTATCTTTAGCGCGCATAGCGTTTTTCATGTCCTCAGATATCTGAGCTTTTAACGACATGGCGTTATTACTAATGCGAGACTTAGTAAAGTTTAGCTGGCAATGTTTGATTGCGTAAGCGACGATATTGACGCTTTACAGCAGCTGCAGCTTTACGTTTACGTTCCCATGTTGGCTTCTCATAGAATTCGCGCGCGCGAAGGTCATTCAACAAACCCGTTTTTTCAATTAAGCGCTTAAAGCGGCGAAGAGCAACGTCAAACGGCTCATTCTCTTTTACACGTACACTAGACATTCGTTCTCTCTTATCGGTAATAATGTCTCAAGTTATGCATTTCAATAAGTCATAAACTCGAGAAAAGTCCTCTATTTTAATCGTATAATTGCTTTTTTTCAATCTCTTTTGTGCATTTGTGGTTTATATCTCACATTCGCCAGAAAATGGGTATCTATTTAATGTTCCAGGCTTATCAATGTTAATACTAGGTGTTGAGTCATCTTGCGATGAAACCGGCATTGCGCTTTATGATACTGAGGCAGGGCTACTCGCTCATGCGCTGCATTCTCAGATAGATATGCATGCGGAATATGGCGGCGTAGTACCTGAATTGGCCTCGCGTGACCATATTCGCCGAGTGCTGCCACTTACTGAGCGTGTACTTGCGGAAGCAAACAAAGCACTGCGGGACCTTGATGCAATCGCTTATACACAAGGGCCAGGTTTGTCAGGTGCTTTGTTGGTTGGTACCAGTTTCGCCGAATCACTCGCTTTTAGCTTACAGATACCGACTATTCATGTGCATCATCTTGAAGGTCATTTATTAGCGCCATTACTGGAGGATAACCCACCGGCTTTCCCCTTTGTAGCATTATTAGTTTCCGGTGGTCATAGTCAATTAATGCGGGTTGATGGCATTGGTGAATACGAGTTATTAGGTGACACTTTAGATGACGCAGCGGGCGAGGCTTTTGACAAGACCGCTAAGCTATTAGGATTAGGGTACCCCGGCGGCCCAGCGTTAGCGAAATTAGCAATTCAAGGAAAGCCACGTTTTAAGTTACCGAGGCCATTATTGAATAGCGGCGATTTGAATTTTAGTTTTAGCGGCTTAAAGACTTCCGTACTAACTCTTACCAACCAACATCAACCATTAGATGAAATCACCCGCGCCGATATCGCATGGGAGTTCCAAGAAGCTGTTACTGAAGTTTTGACCACTAAATGCATGGCTGCCTTACGTGACACCGGATTAGATAGCTTGATTGTATCGGGCGGCGTTGGGGCCAACTCAAAACTACGGGAAAAGTTAAATGCAGCAACAAAACGTAAACTATGTAATGTAAGTTACCCGCGCCTGGAGTTCTGTACTGATAACGGCGCGATGATTGCCTTTGCAGGTGCAATGAGATTTAAAGCTTTGCAATTAAGCGGCCAGCACACCACGGACAAAAAAAACTACTCTTTTAGCGTAAAACCAAGATGGGATTTGGCTGAATTACTGTCGCCGTAATTACACAAGCTGTCATATTTGTACTACTACTTTTTGCTAAAGCCAGATTCCGTACCTGCCAATAATTTTTGTATATTAGTCTTATGCCGCCAAATCAAGAAAATTGACATAATCGTAACGGTAATAACGTAATCTCTATAAGCGGATAGCAAAAACCATGCATAGACAGGCGCTAAAACTGCCGCGACGATTGCGCCCAACGATGAATAACGAGTTATGGCAAATATTACTACCCAAGTAAGCAAAGCCGCCAAGCCTAAAAATGGAGAGATTGCCAGCATCACACCTAAAGAAGTTGCCACGCCTTTACCGCCTTTGAATCGATGATAGATTGGGTATAAATGCCCAAAAAACACCGCAAGACCCACCGCTGCCACTACCCACATCAACATACCCGATTGAAGCGCCAGCCAAACTGGAAGCCAGCC
>JACDEP010000104.1 GCA_013816325.1 Methylotenera sp. | reverse complement strand
ACACCATATAAAGACTGCCTACGATTGCATTCAATAAGCCGCCATTACTGCCTGGTGGAGGCGTCATCTTGCTAAATACATCGAATGTTAAATGCGTGAGGCCTTGGCTAAATAGTGTCCATAAAATCCACACTAAAAAAGTAAGCGCAAAGACCACCGTTAAAAAAGACAGGCTCATGCTAATGCTGTTAATAATTTTGCGTTTTAAGTAGAGCTTATTATTAAATTGATTCATGTATGTTTTCCTTCGCGCATTGCCAGACGAATCAATAAGAGTTTTGCAAGCGCCAATACGATAAAGGTAATCACGAACAGGGTTAAACCCAGCGTAATTAGTGACGAGGTATAGATGTCGCCGACAGCCTCGGTAAACTCGTTCGCTAATGCAGATGATATGGTATTGCCTGGCATCATGAGAGAAGCTGATAACTCATGGGCATTACCTATGACAAAGGTGACAGCCATTGTTTCTCCCAAAGCACGCCCTAACCCCAGCATAATGCCACCTACAACGCCAGTTTTTGTATAGGGTAATACAATATTCCAAACTACTTCCCACGTAGTAGAGCCTAAGCCATACGCTGATTCTTTAAGCATGGTCGGGACAATTTCAAACACATCACGCATGACAGAAGAGGTAAACGGAATCACCATAATCGCCAATATAAACCCGGCAGTTAACATACCAATACCCATCGGAGGCCCTTGGAATATAACGCCTACCAATGGTAGCTCACCCAGATTGTCATTGATCCAAGGTTGGACATGATCAGCAAAAAATGGGGCAAAAACAAACAAGCCCCACATGCCATAAATAATACTTGGAATCCCTGCCAGTAACTCAATGGCGATACCAATTGGCCGCTTTAGCCATACAGGTGAAAGCTCGGTTATGAAGATTGCAATGCCGAAGCTCACCGGAATACCAATAACCATCGCGATTAAGGCTGTAATGAAGGTGCCGTAAATGGGCACTAACCCGCCAAACTGAATATCAACTGGGTTCCAAGCCGAGCTTGTGAAAAAAGGCAGCCCAAACGTCTTTAGTGCAGGCAAGCTGCCAATAAAGAGCGTGATGATAATGCCGAACAATAAAATAAAAACAAGAAAAGCAAAAAACATGGTAGTGCCGCGAAACAGTTTGTCTAGTCCAGCTCCCATATTTTTCTTTTGTGTAATAGACGACATAGATTTTACTTCTCTAGTTTTTGATTGCTGGTTAAAAGGAGATGTAGAAGGGAGGTAAGTTCCTCCCCCTACATTTTTCATTTCTATTTCAGAATTGAGCGGTGACATTTTACATTAATCTAAATGAATTATTTAGACCAAATGGCAGCACCATCTTTACCTTTAAGATTGTTTTTCCAGCTGGTTTCAATCAATTTTACTACAGCTTCTGGCATAGGCACGTAATCCAAGCCTTTAGCCATCAAACTACCGTTTGTGTAGGCCCAGTCAAAGAATTTAAGCACTTCTGCACCATTTTCTGGCTTGTCCTGATTTTTATGCATCAGGATAAAAGTAGCGCCGGCGATAGGCCATGTAGTTTTGCCCGGTTCATTGGTTAAGATTTCATAAAAGCCAGGAGCGCTTTCCCATTTTGCGTATTTAGCTGCAGATTGGAAAGATTCGATGCTCGGTTTAACGAATTCACCTTCACTGTTTTGCATAGTGACTACTGGCAAATTGTTTTCTTTAGCATAGGCATATTCAACATAAGCAATAGCACCCTTGATACGTTGTGCATAAGCAGCCACGCCTTCGTTACCTTTACCGCCCACACCGGTTGGCCATGCAACTGAAGTATCGGCACCTACTTTTGTACTCCATTCTTTGCTTACTTTGCTTAGATAGTTGGCAAACACGAATGTAGTACCTGAACCATCAGAACGATGCACCACGGTAATCGCTGTATCTGGTAATGCCAGGCTAGGGTTCAAACTTTTAATCGCCGGGTCACTCCATTTGGTGATTTTTTTAAGGAAAATATTGGCAAGTACTTCACCGCTTAAGCGTAAGTCACCACTGGCAATGCCAGGAATATTGACGACTGGTACTACACCGCCCACTACAGTTGGGAATTGGATAAGGCCGGCTTTTTCAAGCGCTTCTGGTGTTAAAGGTTTGTCAGAAGCACCGAAATCTACGGTTTTATTGGTAATCTGTTTGATACCACCGCCTGAGCCGATGGATTGGTAGTTTAATTTCACGCCAGTTTTGACGTTATATGACTCAGCCCATTTTGCATAAATCGGGTATGGAAAGGTTGCGCCTGCGCCGGTGATATCGACTGCAAATGCGCTTGAGGCCATGCTCAGACCAGCAACTAACAATGTGGTTTTTAAACTAAAACTAGATAAACGAAAGCTAGATACTTGCATTAAATTCTCCTATTTTTGCATCTATTATGTCCCTGTTGACCGCTGAATATTAATGTTTGATTGTGACAATAGTGTGACAAATTTTAGTTTTGTCATATTGTAACTTCAATCAATCTCGACTCATCATTTGTAAAGTATATGCATGAATTAAGAAGCTAAACGAATGGATGAAACCAAGCGCAAGGTTAACTTTAAATATAGCCTTTACTTAGTTGATAGGTCAACGCTGCAATCAAAGCCGCGCAAGGAATGGTAAGCACCCAAGCCCATACTATGCGTGATGCCAAGCCCCAGCGCACTGCTGAAACACGGCGTGATAGCCCAACACCAATAATAGCGCCGGTGATAGTGTGAGTGGTAGAAACCGGGATGCCTAGGGAAGTGGCAATGAATAATGCGATTGCCCCCGAAGTTTGTGCACAAAAGCCACCAGATGGGCGGATACGCGTAATACCCATGCCCATGGTGCGCACGATACGCCAGCCGCCGAAAAGCGTGCCTAGTGCCATGGCTATCTGACAGGCCACTACTACCCAAAATGGTACGTGAAAGTCGCCCTGCATATAGCCGTTGGCATACAGTAATACTGCAATAATCCCCATGGTTTTCTGCGCATCGTTGCCGCCGTGACCCAAGCTATATAATGAAGATGAAATAAACTGTAGTTTATTGAAGCGTCGTTCGGTAGGGTAGGGGGAGGATTTTTCAAACACCCACAATACGATAATCATGAGCACCAAAGCGAGCAGCATGCCGAATAATGGCGATAAAATAATAGCGAATGAAGTCTTTAAAAGGCCCGCCGCTACAATAGCACCGGTACCTGCTTTAGCTACGCCGGCGCCAACCAAGCCGCCAACCAATGCATGAGAAGATGAGGAAGGAATACCAAACCACCAGGTAATTAAGTTCCAACTTATTCCTCCACAGAGCGCGCCGAATATGACCGCATTATCAATCAGTTCTTTAGAGACTATACCTTTTCCGACGGTATCGGCCACATGCAAGCCAAAGAACAGGAATGCGATTAAATTAAAAAAAGCTGCCCAAACCACTGCTGCTTGGGGTGTCAGTAAGCGGGTGGACACCATGAGCGCAATCGAATTCGCCGCATCATGGAAGCCATTCATAAAATCGAAGATTAGGGCAACGAATACCAGCATGCCCATCACAATGATTGCGTGCTCAATCATATGCGTTCCAGCACCACACCGTGAATCACGTCAGCTACGTCCTGACAACTATCAACCGCTTCTTCAAACAAATCATACAATTCACGTGAACGAATTAAAGTGCGCGCATCCGATTCTTCAGCAAACAAGCGGCGCATACCGGCGCGCATGACATGGTCGGCTTCGCCTTCAATAATGCTGATCTCTTCGCAAGTGCGCAAAATCTTTTCAGCATTCTTCATGTCAGAAAGCATATACACCGCTTCGCGAACCTTCTCGGAAGCGCGTAGCAATATTTGACCTAGAGCGACCATTTCCGGAGTGAAATTTGAATGGCCGTAAATGGTGACGCTTTGTGGGATATTTTCCATATAGTCGATAATGTCATCAAGCGCCATGGCCAGTTCGCGAATTTCACGACGATCGAACGGTGTAATGAAGGTTTTATGCAGAGAAATTAAAATGTCTTTGGTGTATTCGTCAGCTTCACCTTCGATTTTGCAAATTTCCTTGAAATGCTCATCGAATTTTTTAGGGTCATTGACGGCCGACATCATCGCCAATACTTTTGAACCTTTTACAGCGCAATCGGCAAGACTATTGAATTGCCTGAAATAATTATCGTTGCGCGGTGAAATGGATGCCATTAATCGGCTAAAAAGTCCATTGGCCATGTTTTGTTCTCCTGGTAATACATTTAAAATATTACAAAAATGTGACAAAAAAGATTCTACCGCATTCATCAAAAAAGCAATTAAATTAAATTTTGAATGTTAATATCCTGTGCTTGAAAATGGAAAGAAATTACTAATGCATCGTGGAAAAATACTGGCTGAATTTTTAGGCACGGCATTATTATTGTTAGTAGTCGCTGGCTCAGGCGTTATGGGTCAGTCATTAAGCGAAGGCAATACTGCAATTGCGTTATTAGCGAATAGTATCGCTACAGGCTGTGGACTATTCGTCTTAATTAGCTTGTTGGCACCGATTTCAAGCGCACATTTTAATCCGGTGGTCAGTTTATTGGCGTGGCAGGTAGGAACTTTAGGTAAGCGAGATTTATTTGCTTATATTTTGGCTCAAGTCAGTGGTGCAATCGGTGGTATATGGCTCACTCATATTTTGTTTACTATGCCTATTATCCAAACATCTGGCAAATCTAGACATGGCCTAGGTATCTGGCTAAGCGAATTCTTCGCAACGCTTATCTTGCTGACGGTGGTTTATTTAGGAGTGAAGTACGCTAAAGAGAAGGTTGCAATGTTGGTTGCACTCACTGTTACGGCCGGCTATTGGTTTACTTCATCGACTTTTTTCGCGAATCCGGCAGTAACGATTGCTAGAAGTTTGACCAATACATTTGTCGGTATTGCGCCAACTGATGTTTTTGGTTTTATTGCAGCACAATTGGTAGCTTCTATATTAATCATTATTGTGGTTAGGAAATATGAGCAACGTAACAATCTATCATAACCCCGCTTGTGGCACATCCCGCAACACTTTAGCGATGATACGTGCCAGCGGAATTGAGCCACAGGTGATTGAGTATCTTAAAACACCCCCCACCAAGATTGAGTTGGAAAGCTTAATCTTAAAAATGGGAATTACTCCTCGGGACTTATTGCGCGAAAAAGGAACCCCATTTGTGGAGCTTGGGCTGGCCGATGCTAGCTTACCAGATGAGTTATTGATTGACGCCATGCTGCAGTATCCTATCTTAATTAATCGGCCGATTGTCATCACGGATAAAGGTGTTGCCTTATGCAGGCCATCCGAATTGGTGCTGCTGTTACTGGATAATCCGAACATCGGTCAATTTGTAAAAGAGGATGGTGAAGTGGTGCATATACAAGCTGAAGTGCTTCATACGCAAGCTAAATAAGGCTTGCGGCTTTGCTGTATAATGCTGGTTTTAGTTATTAGCAAGTCAAAATGGAAGCCGAACAACTCAACATCATCAACAATCGCCTCATCGACTTGAGCGACCGCAACAATGCCCTCAGGGGGTATCTTTGACTTTGAGACTAAAAGTCAACGTCTCGAAGAAGTAAATGGTTTATTAGAAGACCCAAACATTTGGAATAACGCTGAAAAAGCCCAAAAGTTAGGTAAGGAAAAGCGCGAGCTGGAACTGGTTGTACAAAATCTGCAGCATCTGGAAAGCGGCCTGAATGATAGTTGCGAATTATTCGAGATGGCGCGCGAAGAAAATGATGACGATACATTATTAAGTGTTGATGCGGATTCGCAGGCGCTTGAAAGGCAAATCGAGGAAATGGAATTCCGCCGCATGTTTTCCGGTGCCATGGATGCCAATAACTGTTTTATTGAATTCCAGTCGGGTTCCGGAGGAACCGAAGCGCAGGATTGGGCGAATATGCTGCTGCGGATGTATCTGCGTTATTGCGAGCGCAAAGGCTTTAAGGTAGAAGTGCTGGAGGAATCAGAAGGGGATGTGGCTGGGATCAAGGGCGCGTCTATTAAGGTATCTGGCGATTACGCCTACGGTACCTTGCGTACCGAAAATGGCGTGCATCGTTTGGTGCGGAAATCCCCATTCGACTCTAACGCTAAACGCCATACTTCCTTTGCCAGTGTGCAGATATTCCCTGAAGTAGATGACTCCATCGAAATCGATATCAATCCAGCTGATTTGCGTGTAGATACTTATCGTGCCAGCGGTGCCGGTGGTCAGCATATTAATAAGACCGATTCAGCGGTGCGGATTACGCATATTCCTACCAATACCGTTGTGCAATGCCAAAATGACCGTTCGCAACACCGTAACCGTGCCGAAGCCATGAATATGCTAAAAGGCGCTTTGTATAATCTGGAATTGAATAAACGTAATGCCGATAAACAAGCATTGGAAGATGCGAAGACTGACATCGGCTGGGGACATCAAATCCGTTCTTATGTGCTGGACCAATCGCGTATCAAGGATTTGCGTACCGGTGTGGAAGTAGGTAATACTCAAGGCGTGCTGGATGGCGACCTGGACCCATTTATATCTGAAAGTTTGAAGCAGGGAGTTTGAGCGTGAGTGACCAACAAAATAAGCAACAAAACAATAATGCGCCGGAAACCGAAGTTACCGCAATTGATGAAAATCATGTAATTGCCGAGCGTCGTGAAAAGTTAAAAACGATACGTGAAACGGCAACGACGAATGGCAGAGCAGCATTCCCCAATGACTTCAAACCGCAACATAAAGCCGCCGAGCTACAAGCTAGGTATAGCGAGCTAGATAAAGAAACGCTAGATCCGCAAGCAATTCCGGCAACTGTAGCAGGCCGTATGATGCTCAAGCGCGTGATGGGTAAAGCGAGCTTTGCCACGATTCAAGATGCCAGTGGGCCAAATGCAGGCGCTCGTATCCAATTATATGTAGCCCGAGATGAAGTTGGCGAAGAGATATATGAAAGCTTTAAACATTGGGATTTGGGCGATATCATCGGCGCAAGCGGTCGTTTGTTTAAAACCAAAACCGGTGAGCTTTCTCTGCATGTGAGCGAAATCAAATTGCTTACCAAATCCTTACGTCCCTTACCAGAAAAATATCATGGATTGAGCGATCAAGAGATTAAATATCGTCAACGTTATGTTGATTTGATTACCTCTGAAGAAACGCGGGCTACTTTCATTGCACGTAGCAAAGTGGTATCCGCGATCCGCAATTTCATGATCCAGAATGAGTTCTTGGAAGTGGAAACCCCAATGTTGCACCCAATTCCTGGCGGCGCATCTGCCAAGCCCTTCATTACGCACCACAATGCTCTGGATATGCAAATGTTCATGCGTATAGCGCCGGAATTGTATTTAAAGCGCCTGGTGGTCGGCGGGTTCGAGCGTGTGTTCGAGATCAATCGTAATTTCCGCAATGAAGGTTTGAGCGTTCGCCACAATCCAGAATTCACCATGATGGAATTCTATGCTGCTTATACTGATTACCAGTGGCTGATGAATTTTACCGAGGATTGCATTCGCGC
>JACDEP010000006.1:17178-29049 GCA_013816325.1 Methylotenera sp. | reverse complement strand
TTGCTAAGCAAGCACATCCAGCCAGCGGAAAGCTGCTCTTGAAAGAGTCAATGGCACGCTATACCAGCTGGCGGGTGGGAGGTAAAGCGGACCGTTTTTACATTCCTACGGATCTGCATGATTTGTGTGCTTTCCTGCAAGGCTTGAATGCCGATGAGCCTATCCATTTCATTGGCTTGGGCTCTAATTTGCTAGTGCGTGACGGGGGTGTGCGCGGCACGGTGATATTGATGCATAACGTCTTAACGGACTTACACAGGGATGCTGAGCTAATTTATGTAGAGGCCGGTGTCACTTGTGCAAAATTGGCAAAATTCTGTGCCAAAGAGGCCAAACAAGGCGCCGAATTCTTTGCTGGCATCCCCGGGACTTTAGGCGGTGCCTTAGCTATGAATGCCGGCTGCTACGATACTGAAACTTGGAATGTAGTGACGGCCGTAACGACGATCAATCGGCAAGGTGTACTGAATACGCGTGATTCTGCCGAGTTTATAGCTAGCTATCGCCATGTGGATATGCCAGTCGCGGACGAATGGTTTATCGCGGCATGGCTGAAGTTGGCAGATGGGGATGCGCACGACTCTGCCCAAAAGATCAAAGCTCTGTTGGCGCAGCGTCTGGCTTCGCAACCACTGAATTTGCCAAGCGCGGGTTCTACCTTTAGGAACCCCGCTGGCGATTATGCGGCAAGGCTGATAGAGGCTAGTGGTTTGAAAGGCTACATCATAGGGGGCGCTCAAGTTTCAGAGAAACATGCCAATTTCATTGTAAATATCGGCAATGCGAATGCGCTGGATATTGAGTTGTTGATTAAGCATATGCGCGAAACGGTATTGGAAAAATACGGCGTTGCGCTGCAACAAGAAGTAAAAGTGATTGGTGAGTATGAGGTTGGATATGAACAGAAATAGCACATTCGGAAAAGTCGCAGTTTTGATGGGCGGTAGCTCAGGTGAACGTGATGTATCGCTTAAAAGTGGTGGCGCGGTATTGGCTAGCTTGCAAAAACAAGGGATAGATGCGCATGGCTTCGACCCGCGCGAAAGACCATTACACGACCTGGAAAGCTTTGACCGCGCATTCATCAACCTACATGGCCGTTTCGGCGAAGATGGCTGCATACAAGGCGCGCTGGAAATGTTGCAGATTCCTTACACCGGTAGCGGCGTAATGGCATCAGCGATAGGCATGGATAAATGGCGTACCAAATTACTATGGCGCGCGACTAATGTAGTGACGCCTGATTTTGAATTAGTGACTGCTAATAGCAACTATGCGGCGATAGAAGCAAAACTCGGGCTACCGCTATTTGTGAAGCCTGCTAATGAGGGCTCAAGTATCGGTATCAGCAAGGTAAAACAGGCTGGTGGCTTGAAAGCAGCTTATGAGTTAGCTGCGAAATCGGATCCATTGGTGATTGCTGAACAGTTTGTAGGAGGCGGTGAATATACGGTAGGCATCATCAGCGACCCGGTGAATGGCTTTAAGGCTCTGCCTATCATCCGTATAGTGCCGGCCAATGAGTTTTACGATTACGAAGCCAAATACCTGCGTGATGACACACAGTATTTATGTCCTTGTGGACTGAGTGCAGAGAAAGAAGCGCAGATACAGCAGGAAGCGCTATTGGCTTTTCGTGCGGTTGGGTGTCAAGGTTGGGGACGCGTGGATTTCCTGATGGATGAAGCTGGCACACATTACTTCCTTGAAGTGAATACGAGTCCGGGCATGACAGACCATAGTTTGGTGCCCATGGCTGCCAAGGCAGCTGGAATCAGTTTTGATGACTTGGTAATACGCATTTTGGAGTCGTCGCAAACCTCGGACCAGCAACGTGCTGAGATGCCTAAACTGGCAGGAGCCAGGCAGTGATGGGCAACGCATATCAGATGGGTACACAAGCTGGCAAACACCGTGTAGCAAAGCCAGAAATGCATTTGAAGGGTGGCCCAAATGTGGGATAGACCGTCTTTACTGAACTGGATAGCCAACTTGCTCTTTGCGCTAAGCGTAGTGGTGATGCTGTACGCAGTCTTGTATGTTGTGGTGCATCTGCCCATTTTCCCGCTGCGCGAAGTGAAGGTGGACGGTCAATTGAGTCATGTAAGTCGTGAACAAGTGAAGCTGATTGTAGCCAAGCATTTGAAAGGTAATTTTTTTACACTGGATCTTGTAAAAGCGCGTGATGCATTCGAAAAGTTGCCATGGGCGCGTAATGTCAGCATACGCCGTAGGTGGCCAGATAAGCTGGAAGTAGTGATAGAAGAGCATCAGGAGCTTGCACGCTGGGGCAGCATTGCTTTGGTGAATACGCATGGGGAATTGTTTCATGCGGCATCTGGTAGCGATCTGCCGGTATTTTTTGGTCCGGGTGATGGTGTGGTTGAAGTGGCATCGCAATATGCTCAATTTAGTAAAACGCTCAAAACTGCCAATCTGGAAATTGCCAGCCTGGCGCTTACACCAAGGCGCGCATGGCAGATTAACACGCGGAACGGCATTGTGATTGAATTAGGACGCGTTGAGATGGACCCTAGGTTGCAGAAATTCGTCAGTGTATATAGCAACACGTTGGTAGGTTTGAACAAAAAGATTACTTACGCAGATTTACGCTACCCAAATGGGTTTGCGGTGCGTAAGCCGACTTGACAACAAGTAGAAGTTCTTTGAACAGATGTTAGCCGTGGTTACCACGTAGGGAGCAAGCAATGAATAGAGTTAAAGAAGACAAGAATTTAATCGTAGGCCTGGATATCGGCACGTCAAAGATTGTGGCCATCGTTGCGGAGCTGCAGCCTGAAGGCACGCTCAAAGTCATCGGGCTTGGGCAGCATATTTCACGTGGCCTGAAAAAAGGCGTTGTAATCAATATCGAGTCGACGATGCAAGCAATTCAACGTGCACTCGAAGAAGCCGAGCTGATGGCGGATTGCAAAATCAACAATGTCTATACCGGCATAGCTGGTAGTCATATCAAGAGCCTGAATTCGCACGGCATGGTAAAGATTAAAGATGCCGAAGTGTCACAGATGGACGTAGACCGCGTGATTGAAACAGCACGTGCGATTGCCTTGCCGGCTGACCAGCAGATTCTGCATATCCTCACGCAGGAATTCATTATAGACGGCCAAGAAGACGTACGTGAACCGCTAGGCATGAGTGGTATGAAATTAGAAGTAAAAGTGCATATCGTCACTGGTGCCGTAGCGGCTGCGCAAAATATCGTGAAATGCATCAAACGCTGCGGCATAGAAGTAAGCGACCTGATATTGCAGCCATTGGCTTCCAGTCTTGCGGTATTGACTGAGGACGAAAAAGAACTGGGCGTTTGCTTGGTGGATATCGGCGGCGGCACTACAGATATTGCCGTATTCAAGCAAGGCGCGATTCGCCATACGGCAGTAGTACCCATTGCCGGTGACCAGATGACCAATGACGTAGCTGTGGCTTTCCGTACGCCCACGCAATCGGCAGAAGATATCAAAATCAAACACGGTTGTGCACTGCGACAACTGGCAGATCCGAGAGAAGTAGTAGAAGTTCCGGGTGTTGATGGCAGGGAGCCACGCCAGTTATCAGTACAAACTTTGGCGGAAGTATTAGAGCCACGTGTCGTAGAGTTGTATGAGCTTATTTTGAATGAATTACGCCGCAGCGGCATGGAGGAGATGATTGCCTCAGGAATCGTCATCACCGGAGGCTCAGCGATGATGCGCGGCATGGTAGAGCTTGGTGAAGAAATTTTCCACATGCCGGTACGTTTGGGCATGCCGCGTTATGTGGGCGGTTTGTCTGAGGTTGTGAGCAACCCGCGTTATGCCACGGGTGTCGGCTTGGTGCTCATGGGCAAGCAGCAATTGGAACGACATTTAAGTGGGCAAATGGAATCAGGCTCGTTCGGCCGAGTGTTGGAGAAGATGAAGAGTTGGTTCCAAGGTAATTTTTAGTATAACAAATGACGGAGTTCATTATGCGTTTGATCATTTGTAATTTGGTTTGTAGTTGGCAGTAAAAAGGCAGAAGTACTTGTAATTTTGTAGTTTAAAAAGAGGAGATTCAAAATGTTTGAAATTATGGAAAAAAACTCGCAAGAGGCCGTCATCAAGGTGATCGGCGTAGGTGGTTGCGGTGGTAACGCAGTCGCACACATGATAGAAAAGAACGTAGGCGGTGTAGAGTTCATTTGCGCAAATACCGATATGCAAGCGCTTAAAAAGAGCCAGGCAAAAACGATTTTGCAAATGGGCGTTGCCATGACCAAAGGTTTGGGCGCGGGCGCTAAACCAGAGATTGGCCGTGAAGCTGCGCTGGAAGACCGCGACGCGATCGCAGAAATGATCGATGGCGCAGATATGCTGTTCATCACCGCAGGTATGGGTGGTGGTACTGGTACTGGCGCAGCGCCTGTGATCGCAGAAATCGCCAAAGAAATGGGCATCTTGACTGTTGCGGTAGTCACTAAGCCGTTCTCATTCGAAGGCAGGCGCACTAAAGTCGCAACTGAAGGCCTGGAAGCGTTGTCACAACATGTAGATTCGCTGATTGTGATTCCTAACGAGAAGTTGATGGAAGTGTTGGGTGAAGACGTACCGTTCTTAGAAGCATTTAGGGCAGCAAATGATGTATTGCATAATGCGGTATCAGGCATTGCTGAAATCATCAATTGTCCCGGTTTGGTCAACGTCGACTTTGCCGACGTCCGCACAGTGATGAGTGAAATGGGTATGGCGATGATGGGTTCTGCAATTGCAACAGGCCCAGACCGCGCACGTATCGCCGCAGAGCAAGCAGTAGCCAGCCCATTGTTGGAGGACGTCAACTTAGCTAATGCCCGTGGCGTTTTAGTGAATATCACAACATCAGCTTCTTTCAAAATGAAAGAATATTATGACGTGATGAATACCATCAAAGCCTTCACAGCTGATGACGCTACCGTGATTGTGGGTAATGTGTTCGACGAAACGATGGGTGATGCATTACGTGTAACCATGGTGGCAACTGGCTTGAGTGGCGCGCAACGTCGCCAGCAAAAACCCGAGCTACGCGTGATGACGCAAGAAGTCGTGCGTAACGGTACAACCAATCAACCGATGTACGTGGGTGGTAGTGTGATGGCCGAAGATGAAGCGCCAGCGGTATTTGGTTCTAACAGCCGTCGCGCGCAGGTTGAAGCGATGAAAATGTCAGGTGTGGAAGAGTACGATATTCCTGCCTTTCTGCGCAAACAGGCTGACTAAATGCTTGAATAGATTACTTAAGTTTACATTGTCCAGCAGGCGTCATTCGTCCAGTAAGGGGGTAGTATGGTATGATTTGCTTGATATACAAAATGGCTTAAGCTTCTAAATTTAAGTTGAATTAAAGGGATTTTTGAACAGTACATGTTAAAGCAGCGCACACTAAAAAAAGCGATTAGCGCCACTGGCGTTGGCTTGCACAACGGCGAAAAGGTTACTCTTACCCTGCGCCCGGCTGCACCCGATACTGGCATTGTTTTCACACGGGTTGATCTGCCTCAGCCCAATGAAATCAAAGCTACGCCACAAGCGGTGCACGACACTCGCATGTGCTCTGCGCTGGAAGAAAATGGCGCACGCGTAGCTACTGTCGAACATCTGATGTCTGCATTGGCAGGCTTGGGTGTCGATAATGTGTACATAGATGTGAACGCTTCTGAAATACCTATCATGGATGGTAGTTCGGGTCCCTTTGTATTCTTGCTGCAACAGGCTGGTATGGTTGAGCAAGCCGCAGCTAAGAAATTCATACGTGTCAAAAAAACGGTTGAAGTGCTTGAAGGTGATAAATGGGTACGTTTTGAACCTTATCATGGCTTCAAGATTGACTTCACCATCAGCTTCTCGCACCCAGTTTTTGAGCATTCCGGCAATAACGTCAAGATCGATTTTGCCGCGGATTCCTACATCAAGGAAATCAGCCGTGCGCGTACTTTCGGTTTCATGCATGAAGTTGAATACCTACGTTCTAACGGTCTTGCGCGTGGTGGTAGTCTAGATAACGCGATTGTGCTGGATGAATATCGCGTATTAAATACCGATGGTTTGCGCTACGATGATGAGTTCGCGAAGCACAAAGTACTGGATGCGATTGGAGATTTATATATGCTGGGTCATCCTATTTTAGGGGCATTCTATGCGTATAAATCTGGCCATGCCTTAAATAATCAATTGTTACGTACTTTATTACAAGACGAAACCGCCTGGGAATACGTGACGTTTGACAAAAACGAAGATGCGCCTAGTGAATTTTTAGCGCTAAATAAACAGCGGGTACCCGAACTGATTTATTGATTTTGAAAGATTTTCTAGCAATGTTTATTCAGGCAGTACATCCGCAAAGGACATACCTGTCTAAAAGGCTACAACCATAGGGCTTAGCTCTGGAATATCTGCTAAAAACAGATTATCACACATCAAAATATCGCGGTTTAATGCTAGGACATACAATGTTGATGATTCGCCTGATATTTGTCCTACTCGTCATTACCGCCATGGTTTTACTGGGTATGTATCTGATGTTTAATGACAAAAAGTACCTGGATTATTTCAAGCGCATCCTTAAATACACCCTTTATTTAGCCTTTGTAGTGGCAGTACTATTTGTCTTGCGTTACCTACTCTAATGTTTAAATCTAAACCAATGATTGCTAATTTCACCAAATTAACCCTGCAATCGCTATATATGGCTACGGCTACCCTTGCGTTTGTATGGTCTGCGCCGGTATGGTCGATGTCAGATGAAGCCTTGTTCCAGCATGCCCGTGAATCGTACTCCGTCAAAAATGAAATCGCGTTAAGCGAAGACGCTGCACAACTCAAATCGCAAGATTACCTATTGGCGCCTTACGCAGATTACTGGCTCGTGCTATTAAAACTGGACCATTTTGATAATTCGGTAGATGACAATGCAGAAGTGCAAGCTTTTTTAAACAAATCCGTGGATTTACCTTTTGCAGAGCGTTTGCGTGGAGAATGGCTTAAAAAACTGGGTAAGCAGCAGAATTGGCCTTTATTCTTTCAGCAATACGCCAACTTTAAGCGCGAAGATCAGATGGTGCAATGTTATGCGCTATTGGGTCATAGTGAGTTAAACGATGTTGATATCAGCAGCCCAGTCAAGACTCTATGGCTTACTACTGCCGATTTACCGAGCAATTGCAACCAAGTATTCGATATCGCACAGAAAAAAGGCGTACTGACGATAGATGATGTTTGGGCGAGATTCCGGCTTGCGTTGCAAGAAGCTAAGCTGCCATTGGCAAAAATTATCGCATCACGCCTGCCAGATATCGATAATGCCAGCCTTAAATGGCTGGATCGTGCCTACCAAGCGCCACAAACAATCTTCGATAAAAAAACCATTTCTTCCAAATCCCGTTTCGGTATGGAAGTGAACCTGTTCGCAATTGACCGCCTCGCGCGTACCAACTTGGATGCAGCTATCAGCAGTTTCCGCAAAACCCAGAATGGCTTTGATGTAGATAACCGTTCTTTTGCTTGGGGAAGGATTGCTTATCATGCGGCCCGCGCTCATTCCCCGGAAGCGTTGGATTTGTACCTACTAGCGGGTAGTGGCCATTTAGATAAAGAGCAACTAGCCTGGAAGGCACGTGCTGCCTTAAGGGAAAGAAATTGGTCTATATTACTGGCAGCCATAGAAGAAATGCAGCCCAAGCAGCAGGAAGAAAGTGCTTGGCGTTACTGGAAAGCGCGCGCCTTAAAAGAACAAGGCCAAGTGTTGGAGGCTAACGCAATATTTAGCCCTTTATCTAAGGAGCGGCATTACTATGGCTGGCTGGCGGCCGAGGAACTGGAAAGCATGATGAGCAGCCCAGAAGCACAATACACGACTACCGATAATGAAGTAAGCGCAATTGCCAGCATGCCTGCCATTAAGCGTGCATTTGAATTGCAGCGCTTGGATATGCGTTGGGAAGCGAAGTCAGAATGGGTATGGGCCACGCGTAGTTTTGATGACAAACAGTTATTAGCTGCAGCTGAATATGCAGCCCGCCAGAAATGGTATGACATCGCCATTACTACTGCTGATAATACCAAGCAGGTGCATGATTTTAACCTACGTTACCCTACCCCTTATCGTGACCTCATAAAGAGTTCGGCAGCCGAGATGCACGTAGATGAAGCTTGGGTGTATGGCTTAACCCGCCAGGAAAGCCGTTTTATGCATTATGCAAAATCAGGTGTAGGCGCCTCGGGCTTAATGCAGCTCATGCCAGCTACCGCTAAATGGGCGGCGAAGCGCATGGGGCTGAGTAGCTATAGCAACGATAAGATTCATGACTTAAATACCAATATTGAAATTGGCACTTACTATATGCGCCATACTTTGGATTTAATGAATGGCCAGGCGGTTATGGCGACCGCCGCATATAACGCCGGGCCTAGCCGCGCAAAACGTTGGATGGCCCCGAAGCCACTAGAGGCTGCAATCTATATCGAAAGCATTCCTTTTGCAGAAACTAGAAATTATGTACAAAAAGTGATGGCGAATGCACACATTTACGCTGCCCGCTTAGGTAAACCTTTGCAGTCACTTAAAGCGCGTATCGGAATGATACCCGGTAGCAGTAAAATAGATGAAACTGAAGAAGACAACGAATAATAAACAGAGGTTGAAATGCAGTTAAAAGAGATTTGCGTATTGGGCGGTTCAGGGTTTGTCGGCAGTGCGGTCGTAGCGAAGTTGGATGCCGTCGGATATAACGTAAAAGTACTTACACGCCGCCGCGAAGCGGCTAAGCACCTGATTATATTGCCGAATGTGCAAGTGGTGGAGTGTGACGTGCTGGATTATCAAGCACTCAATCAAGCTTTGCGCGGCATGGATGCGGCCATTAACCTCATAGGTATCCTGCATCAGAATCGCCGTAACAGTTTTAATACCATGCATCACCAGTTACCCACTCAGTTAGCAAAGATTTGTGCGGACTTGGGCATTAAACGCTTAATACACATGAGTAGTTTAGGTGCCAGCCGCAATGCACCTAGCCAATACCTGCAATCCAAGTCAGCCGGTGAAGCTGCACTAGCGACATTTCAGGATAAGCTTAATACCACCATTTTCAAGCCTTCCATTATCTTCGGACGCTGTGATAGTTTTATTAATCTGTTTGCAACCCTCATCAAAATCATGCCTGTCATCATGCTAGCAAAACCCAATGCCAAATTCCAGCCGATTTGGGTTGAAGACGTCGCCGGTTGTTTCGTCAGCTGCCTAGAAAACTCCGATAGTTATAGTATGACCTATGAGCTGGCGGGTCCTAACGTCTATACCTTCCGTACGCTAGTTCAGACAATTATGAATACCTTAGATATTCAAAGACCCATTATAGGCTTGAGTGATCGCCTGTCTTATGCACAGGCATTCATAATGGAAATCCTGCCAGGTAAACTGATGTCGCGTGACAACGTAAAATCGATGGAAGTTGATAGCGTCAGTGCAGCGCCATTCCCTGCGATATTTGGCATTACACCTACGGCGCTGGAAGCGATAATACCTGAGTACCTTACTGACTTGACACCACGCGGTGCTTATAACCGTTTCCGTAGTTCTGCAGCCAGGCATTAACCATGCAAACGTATGTGGTTGGCGGTGCCGTACGGGATGAGCTGCTAGGACTAGCAGTTAAAGACCATGACCACGTTGTAGTAGGCAGCACAGTTGAAGCCATGCTGGTCGCCGGCTATAAATCTGTAGGTAAAGATTTCCCAGTATTTTTGCACCCAAAAACCCATGAAGAATATGCCTTGGCGCGCACTGAGCGCAAAACCGCGAAGGGTTATAAAGGTTTTGTGATGCATGCCTCGCCCGAAGTTACACTGGAAGAAGACCTGGCACGTCGTGACTTGACCATTAACGCCATTGCCAAAGATGCTGACGGCAAGCTCATAGACCCATTCAATGGTATTGCCGATATCAAATCCAAAACCTTGCGTCACGTGAGTGCTGCTTTTACTGAAGATCCGGTGCGTATCTTACGTGCGGCACGTTTTGCAGCGCGGTTTAATGACTTCACTGTAGCATCTGAAACCATTATCCTGATGAAGCAAATGGTGGCAGCCGGTGAAGTTGATGCGCTAGTGCCGGAACGCGTATGGCAAGAGCTGGCAAAAGGCCTGATGGAAGATAAACCTTCGCGGATGTTTCAAGTGCTGCGTGAATGCGGCGCGTTGCAAAAGATATTACCGGAGCTCGACCGGCTTTGGGGCGTTCCTCAACCGTCGCAACACCATCCGGAAGTAGATACCGGCGTGCATGTAATGATGGTGATTGATTATGCAGCCCGCCAGCATTTTAGCCTGCCAGTTAGATTTGCTGCGCTAACACATGATTTAGGCAAAGGTACTACACCGAAAGATATATTACCGAGGCATATCGCCCATGAAGAGCGTAGCGTGAGCTTGCTGAAAGAGGTAAGTAAGCGATTACGTGTACCAAATGATTGCAAAGAATTGGCCCACATCGTTGCCAAATTTCACGGCAAATTGCACCAAGCCCCGCAGATGAAACCAAGCACTTTGTTGGAGTTTTTGATGCAACTAGATGCAATACGCCAACCGGGTAGGTTCAATGATTTTCTCAAAGCTTGTGAGGCTGACTCGCGCGGTAGAACAGGGTTTGAAACGTGTGAGACACCCGCGGCTAATCTCATGCAAAAAGTGCTGGAGGCCGCAGTCACTGTGGATGCGGGGACAATTGCCCAGCAGTATTCTGAAAGTGAGAGGATTAAACAGGCTGTATTTGAGGCAAGAGTAGAGGCCATTAATAAATTAGTTCCACATCAAAGGAATTAGCTCTGTCTTATTAGCAACGGAATATTTATGAAGCTCAATCTTTATTTGTTTTTTAAGTTATGTATTCCTGTATTTCCCATTTACTGCATCAGCCTTAGAGCCCAGTGCGAATATCAAAGTAACTCCACTTATTCAATCAACCCAAAGCTGGGACGCAGCTCCAATTGTTTATCCTAAAGGGCAGGCACAGATTACAGGCCTAATGATTGAGATTGCGCCAGGTGCAGATACCGGTTGGCACCAGCATCCAGCGCCTTCTTTCGCCGTGATAACGCAAGGTACGTTGGAAGTGAAACTAAAAGATGGCAAGGTAAAGCGTTTGCAGGCAGGTGATGCATTAATCGAAGTTGTCAACACAGATCATATTGGTCGCAATGTTGGGGAAGTCCCTGTTAAGATAATCGTATTTTATGCAGGCGCTGTCGGACAGGTGCTTACAGAAAAGTCTAACGAGGATAAGAATTAATTTCCTATTGACTCGCCATCTAGGCTAACCCTACACAGAAGGCTGAAGATTAAAGCAATATCAAATTTCTATCAGCCTCAGTAGGACTTCACCACTCTAACAGTAGGCAGCCCGCAATAAATTAATGGTTACACCCCTGTCCTAATCTAAGTAAACACGTCAACTGAATTCCTTTGAACCCGTTAAAGATGTAACGTGATTTTTTTGCGTTGCAATTAAAATTAAAAAAAGAGGTTATTAATGAAAAAAT
This sequence comes from Methylotenera sp., assembly GCA_013816325.1. Taxonomy (GTDB): domain Bacteria; phylum Pseudomonadota; class Gammaproteobacteria; order Burkholderiales; family Methylophilaceae; genus Methylotenera. Next base: position 17,498 of record JACDEP010000006.1, on the reverse strand, counting down.
ATCTACTCATGTTAGCGATACTTTCCGCTATTCCCAGCGCCCAAGCGGCTGACGTAGACGTTTCAGTATCAATCGGTCAGCCGGGCTTTTATGGTCAGCTCGATATCGGTGATTTTTATCCACAGCCCCAAGTGATTTACACCCAGCCTCGAGTCGTACATGTAGTGCCGTATGAAGTGCGTCAAGCACCTTTATATTTACGTGTGCCGCCGGGCCATGCAAAGAATTGGTCAAAATTCTGTGATAGATACAACGCATGTGACCGCCCAGTATATTTTGTACAGGATAGTTGGTACAACCAAGTCTATATGCCTAGGTAT